>JANMAW010000206.1:0-2062 GCA_031360005.1 Rhizobacter sp. | reverse complement strand
AACGACCGCAGCGTGACACTGGCGGTGGCGCTCGGCAACTTCCTGTCGGCCGACGATTCGCCGTGGGAGCTGCTGATGGCGACCGGGCTGATCTATGCGCTGCCGCCTGCGGCGATCTACTACGCATTCAAGCGCTACATGGTGGGCGGCCTGACCGCCGGCGCCGTGAAGAGCTGACGGCAAGACCAGCGAGGCAGACATGGCATCGGTCGGGTTCCGCAACATCGAGAAGGCCTACGGCAGCGTCAAGGTCATCCACGGCATCGGCTTCGACATCCGGGACGGCGAGTTCGTCGTGCTGGTCGGCCCGTCGGGCTGCGGCAAGAGCACGCTGCTTCGCATGCTCGCCGGGCTCGAAGAGATCAGCGGCGGCGAGATCTCGATCGACGGCAGGGTCGTCAACGACCTCGAATCGAAGGACCGCGACATCGCGATGGTGTTCCAGAGCTACGCGCTCTACCCGCACATGACGGTGCGCGAGAACATGGCGTTCAGCCTGCGGCTGCGCCGCGCCGACGCGGCGCTGACGAACCAGCGGGTCGACGATGCGGCGCGCATCCTGAACCTCGACAAGCTGCTCGAGCGGCATCCGCGCGAGCTGTCGGGCGGCCAGCGCCAGCGCGTCGCGATGGGACGCGCGATCGTGCGCGACCCGAAGGTCTTCCTGTTCGACGAGCCGCTGTCGAACCTCGATGCCAAGCTGCGGGTTGCGATGCGCGCCGAGATCAAGGCTCTGCATCAGCGGCTGAAGACGACGACGGTCTACGTCACGCACGACCAGATCGAGGCGATGACGATGGCCGACCGCATCGTCGTGATGCACGACGGCATCATCGAGCAGATCGGCACGCCGCTCGAGCTCTACGACCACCCGGGGAACCTGTTCGTCGCCGAGTTCATCGGCTCGCCTTCGATGAACGTGATCGCCGGCACGCTGCGCGGCTCGGGCAGCGCGACCTGCGTCGAGGCGGCGGGCACGCGCTGGCCGGTGCCGGCGCAGCTCGGCGGCAGCGAGGGCCAGGCGGTGCATTACGGCATCCGGCCCGGCGACATCCACCTTGCACCGGCGGGGCAGGGCATCGAAGCCAGGGTGATCGTCGTCGAGCCGACCGGGGCCGAGACCGAGTTGCTGCTGCAGGCAGGCGATGCGCAGATCATCGTGGTGATCCACGGCCGCACCGCGGCGCAGCCCGACGAAATCGTCTATCTCGCGATCGATACCGACAAGGCCCACGTCTTCGACACCGCGTCGGGCAAGCGACTGGGATGAGATGGGCCGCACGCCGTCGCAGCTCGTGGTGGTCATGGGTGTCAGCGGCTGCGGCAAGAGCACCGTCGGCGGTTTGCTGGCTGCGATGATCGGCGCCGGGTTTCTGGAAGGCGACGACCTGCACTCGCGACGCAACGTCGAGCGGATGGCGGCCGGGATCCCGCTCACCGACGACGACCGGCGCGACTGGCTGCTGGCGCTCGAGCAGCGCCTCGCAAGCGCACGCGCTGCACAGCGCAGCCTCGTGGTCTCGTGCTCGGCGCTGAAGCGCGGCTACCGCGACGTGCTGCGCGGTGCATCGGACGACCTCGTCTTCGTCCACCTTCGCGCCGACCCGGCGCTGCTCGACGCGCGCATGAGCGCGCGCGCGGATCACTTCATGCCGGCATCACTGCTGGCAAGCCAGCTCGAGACGCTCGAAGCTCCGGGCCCCGACGAACGCGCGGTCACCTTCGACGCCGCGCTGCCGGCCGACACAATCGCGTTGCAGACCGCCGCATGGCTGGCCCACCAGGCGGACACCTCGACCCATCCACCATGATCAACGCCCAAACCTTTCGTCTCGACGGCCGCCTCGCGCTCGTCACCGGCTCGTCCGGCGGCATCGGCCTGGCGCTGGCACGCGGCCTCGCGCAGGCCGGCGCCAGTGTCGTGCTGAACGGCCGCAACGCCACCAAGCTCGCACAGGCCAGCGCGCTGCTCGCCGCCGAAGGGCTGAAGGTCCACGCGCGCAGCTTCGATGTGACGAAGCGCGACGAGATCGACTCGAGCGTCGCCGCGATCGAATCCGAA
>JANMAW010000185.1:0-1691 GCA_031360005.1 Rhizobacter sp. | reverse complement strand
GCCGCCGAAGGTCAGCAGCGCCGCCTTGGTGAAAAACCAGCCCATCTGGGCGAGCGTGCCGTTCGCGCCCACCGTCGCGAGCAGGCAGCCCATCGCGGCGCCCCACAACGCCAGCCCGACGACGAGCACGCGCACCAGCCTTTCGCGCGAGAAGCGCGCGTGCACCGGAGTGGGCGAGTCGTCGTCGATCAGCGCCGGCCCGAAGCCCGGCTGCGCCGCGTCAGGGCCACCGGCGACCAGCGGCAACTGGCCGAATGCGATATAGACCCACGACAGCGCGATCAGGATGAACAGCGAGGGCAGCACGAACAGGCTTCCCGCAACGATCCCGCCCCAGCTGCGATGCATCAGCCAGCCGATGTAAGTGGCGAGCTGCTACGCCTCCGGGCCGGGCAGCAGCATGCAGAAGTTGAGGGCGTGAAGGAAGCGCTTTTCGCTGATCCAGCGGCGGCGCTCGACGAGCTCGGTGTGCGGCAGCGCGATCTGCCCGGCAGGCCCGCCGCAGCTGATGAAGCCAAATTTGAGCCAGAAGTGCCTGTTTCGCTACAACTTCATTTGCGGACAGACGCGTACGCGCCTTGTGGCGTGCGATCGACGCGCCGCGAAGCCGCCAGTGCATTCGATCACCGCGGGTTCACCGCCGCGCATCGGCCGGCACGAGGCTCCACGCGTAGGACGGCTACTACGGCGATGGGCGCTGCAGTCTGCTGTTCGCAGTGCGTCGCGCTGCCGATACTGCATTCACTATGGAGACTCCGCGTCTCGACCACGCCCCGGTATCCACAACTTCCCACCGGAGACATCATGAATGCAGCATTGAGAACAGCGTTGAGCGTGGCCGCGCTGGCGGTTGCCACGCAAGCGGCGGCTCAGATCACCCTTTACGAACGCGAAGGCTTCGAAGGCCGATCGTTCACGACGCAGCGGCCGATCGGTAATTTCGAGCGCTATGGTTTCAACGACCGCGCTTCGTCGGTGGTGGTCCAGAGCGACCGCTGGGAGGTGTGCGAAGACGCCCGCTTCAGCGGCCGGTGCGTCGTGTTGCGCCGCGGCAGCTATCCCTCGCTGGCTGCGATGGGCTTGAACGACCGCGTCTCGTCGGTGCGGACGGTTGGCAGGAACGCGCGCATCGACAACGACCGTTACGCGCCCGCTCCGGTGGCCGCCCAGGTCACCTTCTACGAGCATGAACGCTTCGAAGGGCGATCATTCACGACCGAGCGGGAAGTCCGTAATTTCGAGCGCATCGGCTTCAATGACCGGGCCTCGTCCGTCGTGGTCGTCGGCACCGGTTGGGAGGTTTGCGAGGATGCTCGGTTCAGCGGGCGCTGTGTCGTCTTGCGTCCGGGGAAATATGCGTCCTTGGCGTCGATGGGCTTGAACGATCGCGTCTCGTCAGTTCGGGCGTTGAGCCCGAACATGCGCGTCGATGACAGTCGATATGCGCCGGCCACGACCCCGACACCGGTGCCCGCTGCTGCCTACGACTACCGTCGGCGTGGCAACGAAAGGCTGTACGAAGCGAACGTCACTTCGGTCCGTGCGGTGGTCGGAACACCCGAGCAGCGATGCTGGGTCGAGCGCGAACAGGTGAGTCAGGATCACGGCAGCACCAACATTCCGGCGGCGATCGCCGGCGCCGTGATCGGCGGTATTCTCGGCCACCAGGTCGGTGGTGGGCGCGGCAAGGA
>JANMAW010000182.1:0-18161 GCA_031360005.1 Rhizobacter sp. | reverse complement strand
GCGCAGCGCTCGGCGTCGACGGCTTCGGCGAATCGGCGCCGGCAGCGGACCTGTTCGAGCATTTCGGGCTGACCGCGCAGCACCTCGCCGACCTGGTCCAGTCGTGCTGCGATGAAGATCGGCGCGTCGCGAGTTCGAGCCGCTGAGTCCGCGATGGTCTACGACATCGTCAGTTTCGACCTCGACGGCACGCTCGTCGACACCGCCGGCGAGATCGCGCTCGCGGCTAACCGCGCGCTCGGATCGCACGGCGTCGCGCCGCGCTCGACGGCAGAGATCACGCTGCTGATCGGCGACGGCTCGCGCCAGCTGATGCTGAAGCTGCTGGCGCGGGTGTACTTCGAGCAGCCGATGCTCGTCGAGACCGCCGCTGCCGAGGCGGTGCTGGCAAGCTTCGAGCACGAGCTTGCGGCCGCGATCGGCAGTGCCGCATTGCCCTACCCCGGCGTGCGCGACGCGCTGGTGCGCCTGCGCGATGCCGGTGTACGGCTCGCCTGCGTGACCAACAAGGAGTTGCGCCACGCGCGCCGGGTGCTGCAGGCGTCGCGGCTCGATGACTTGTTCGAGCTTGTCATCGGCGGCGATTCGCTGCCGCAGAAGAAGCCGCACGCGAGTGTGCTGCGCCACGTCGTCGAGAAGCTTCACGGCGACCCGCGCCGCGCCGCGCATGTCGGCGATTCCCGCATCGACGTCGAAGCGGCCCGCAACGCCGGTGTCGCGGCCTGGGCGGTGCCGTACGGCTACAACGCCGGCATGCCGATCGCCGACGCGCGGCCGCAGCGCATCTTCGCCGGCCTGGCGCAGGTCGCCGAGCATGTGCTGGCGCAGCCTGCCCGAACCTGAACCCCTGAACCGGAGACCCACGATGCCCCTGATCTCGTTGCGCCAGATGCTCGACCAAGCCGCCGAACACGACTACGCGGTGCCGGCCTTCAACGTCAACAACATGGAGCAGATCCAGGCCATCGTGCAGGCCGCCGAGGCCTGCGACGCGCCGGTGATCCTGCAGGCCAGCGCCGGCGCGCGCAAGTACGCCGGCGAGCCGTTCCTGCGCAAGCTCGTCGAGGCGGCGCTGGAGCAGTACCCTGCGCTGCCGATCTGCCTGCACCAGGATCACGGCGCGTCGCCTGCGGTGTGCCTGCAGGCGATCCGCAGCGGCTTCTCCAGCGTGATGATGGACGGCTCGCTGATGGAAGACCAGAAGACGCCGGCGAGTGACGACTACAACGTCGCGGTCACGCGCCGTGTCGTCGAGATGGCGCATGCGGTGGGCGTCAGCGTCGAAGGCGAACTCGGTTGCCTGGGTTTGCTGGAAACCGGCACCGCCGGCGACGAAGACGGCGTCGGCGCCGAGGGCGTGCTCGATCATTCGCAACTGCTGACCGACCCCGAGCAGGCCGCCGATTTCGTCGCGCGCACCGGCGTCGATGCATTGGCGATCGCGATCGGCACCAGTCACGGCGCCTACAAGTTCAGCCGCCAGCCGACCGGCGACATCCTCGCGATCGACCGCATCGCGGCGATCCATGCGCGCGTCCCGAACACGCATCTTGTGATGCACGGCAGTTCCAGCGTGCCGCAGGAGTGGCTGGAGATCATCCGCAACAACGGTGGCGCCATCAAGGAAACCTACGGTGTCCCGGTCGAGGAAATCCGGCGCGGTATCCGCAGCGGCGTGCGCAAGGTCAACATCGATACCGACATCCGCTTGGCGATGACCGGCGCGATGCGCCAGGTGATGTTCGACAGGCCCGATGAGTTCGACCCGCGCGCATTCCTGAAGGCCGCCACCGTGGCCGCGCGCGACGTCTGCAAGGCGCGCTTCGAGGCCTTCGGCTGCGCCGGTCAGGCCTCGAAGATCAAGGTAGTGCCGCTGACAACGATGGCGCAACGCTACGCGCAGCACGACGCCTTGCTGCGTCGCGCCGCCTGAGGCCAGAATCGGAGGTCTGTACGGAGCAACCGCATGCGCCAACCCACCATCATCGCGCCCAGCATCCTCTCGGCCAACTTCGCCCGCCTCGGCGACGACGTGGCGCGGGTCGTCTCGGCCGGCGCGGACTGGATCCACTTCGACGTGATGGACAACCATTACGTGCCCAACCTGACGTTCGGCCCGATGGTCTGCGAGGCGCTGCGCCCGTTCGCCGGCGCCGCAATGATGGACGTGCACCTGATGGTCGAGCCGGTCGACGCGCTCGTCCCGGCGTTCGCGAAGGCCGGCGCCGGGCTGATCAGCTTTCACCCCGAAGCCAGCCGGCATGTCGATCGCACGCTGGCGCTGATCCGCGAGCACGGCTGCAAGACCGGCCTGGTGTTCAACCCGGCGACGCCGCTGCAGTGGCTCGACCACCTGATGGACAAGCTCGACCTGGTGATGCTGATGTCGGTGAACCCGGGCTTCGGCGGTCAGAGCTTCATCGCCTCGACGCTGCCGAAACTGCGCGAGGCGCGCCGCCGCATCGACGCCCACGCGAGCGAGACCGGCCGCCAGATCCGGCTCGAGGTCGACGGCGGCGTCAAGACCGACAACATCGCGGCGATCGCGGCGGCCGGCGCCGACACCTTCGTCGCCGGTTCGGCGGTGTTCGGCAGCGCCGACTGGGGCGTCACGATCGCGACGCTGCGCGCTGCCGCCAGGACCGCTGCCGGCTGAGCCTGCCGACGAGCGGCGCACCGAGTCATCGGACTTTTGCGCCCAGCATCGCAAGCTGGGCGCGGCCTTCGCGAAGGGGCGTGGATCGCCGGCCGTGGCCTGGCCTGAAGGAGCGACGAGTGCGGGTGAATCGCCGCGAGCGAGCGGAAGCAAGCCGCGCGACGGCAACGCAGCGCCGGCGAACGCCTCACGCCCGCTTGATCGGCGCCGCCCGCATCCGCCGCGCGAGCGGCGCCACGTGACGCGCCAGCAGCAGGCAGAACGCCAGCCCGGCGAGCGCGACGCGCGCATCGGCGCGCACCGGCACCGGTTTGGCCAGCGCCGGCGACATCAGCGCCGCCGCCAAGCCCTGCGGCGACTGCAAATGCAGAAACGCCAGACCCTGCTCGCCCGCCAGCAGGCGCAGGTACCCTTCATGCAGCGACGACAGGTGTTCACGGCCCGGCGTGGCGCCGAGCGACGGTGCCGCCGCGCCGGCTCGATCGTCGGCCAGCATCTCGCCATCGACGCTTGCCCCGCGCCCGTGGCTGCGCGGATCGGTCTGCATCACGTCGCCGGCGCGCCAGAAACCGAGCGGGCGGCCTTCCGGATCGGTTTTCGGAATCGGCGAGGCCCGCGAATCACCGACGCCGACGATCAGCCCCGCCACCTCGCCCGGCTTGTCGTCGAAGGACGGACGGTAGCGCGGGTTCAGCGGCGGCGCCTCGTGCCCGTCGGTGACGAACACCAGCGACGGCTTGCCCGGCAGCAGCCTGGCGATGCCGATGCCGCTGTGCACACCCTTCGCGATCTCGCTGTTGCCCGACCACGCCATCCGCGAGTCGATGTGCGCCAGGGTCGAGCGCAGTTCGCTCAGGTTGGCGCAGACCTCGACCGGCGCGAACAGCAGGAATGAACGGTACTCGGTGAAGATGGCCCAGCCGACCTTCGAGCCGCACGGCAGTCGCAGCAGCGATTCGCGCAACGCGTGCTTCGCGAAGGCCAGCCGCGAGACCGGCTGGCCGTCGAGTTGCACGTCGGCGACGTTCATGCTCTGGGTCACGTCGAGCACGATCACGTGCTCGAACAGCGAGCGCTCGACCGTGATGCCCGGATTGCCGAAGCTGCCGGCCAACGCCACCGCGGCTGCGCCGAGCAACCACCGGTCGCGCCTTTGCCGCCACGCCGCCCGCAGCCGCTGCCACCCGTTCACGGCAGCCCCGGCGCGAAGCCGCGCATCGTCGTGGCGGCGCGTTCCGCGTCGCGCTGGGTGTCGGCGGGCGCGGTCTCCGGCTGATCGTCGGGGTCGGCGAGCAGGCGCTGCGCACGCTCCAGGTTGTAGCGCGCGTCCCAGTGCCGGGGGTCGACGCGAAGCACGTCGCGGTACATCTCCTTCGCCAGTTCGATCAACGCGATCGCCTGGCCGGGCTGCGTGCCGGCGCTCACCGCAAGCGCCTGACGCATCAACAGGTTGGCGCTGTTGTAGCGTGCCGCCTGGCCCAGCGGCGAAGCGTCATGCAACGCGCGATAGCTCTGCAGCGCCGCTTCGTCGGCATCGCTGCCGGCCTGTGCCCAGGCCTGCGCAAATCGCAGCTCGGCCGGCAGGTCGCTTGCGTGGGCCGGCACCTCCTTGCCTTCGGCGGGAACCTCGCCCGAGACGATGCGCGCGTTCCAGCGCTGTTGCCGCCAGGTGCGTGAACCGTCGATCGCCGCGGCGCCGGCGACCAGCGCCAGCAGCACCAGCACCGCGCGGGTTCGTTGTCGCGAGCCTAGGCCCATCGGCGGATCTCCAGCAGGTTGGCGGCGAGCAGCAGCACGACACAGCCGAACGCGACGCCGTAGCACGGCGCGGCCAGCTCACGCCGCGGCACGGCGTCGAGGTAGGTGATCGGCAGGTTCTCGAGCCGGTTCACCGCCTCGATGGCCTGCCGCAGCGCCTCTGGGTTGGCGGCTTCGTAGGCGCGGTAGGGCGACCCCATCGATTCGAAGAAGCGGTGCAGCACGACCTCGGGCACGGCGTCGGCGTCCTGCGGCGGCTCGCCGGGCTGCGGCGCCCGCCCCGGGCTGTTGGCCGAGCGCAGGTAGATCCAGTAGATCGCGGCGCGCTGCCTGCGCGCCTGGGTGGTGATGCGCTCGGCGACGTCGGGGTCGAGCCGGTCGCCGCCGTCCGAGACCAGCATGACGATTCGCGACCCCGTGTAGCGCCGGTCGTCGAAGGACGACAGCGCCGACTGCAGTGCCAGGCCGATGTTGGTTTCGGACAGACCGCGTCCGATATCGCCGGCCGCGATCGCCGCCTGGATGGCCTCGCCCTTCTGCGTGAAATCGAGCACGCGGATCGGCAAGGTGCTGAAGACGATCATGCCGAAACGATCCATCGGGCGCTTCGCCGCGAATTCGGCAAGCACCTGCCGGGCGACCTTGCCTTTGGACTCGCGCAGGCGGCCTGGCGTCTGGCTGACGTAGTAGTCGAGCGCCTCGGGGCCCGTGCCCTTCATGGCCCCGAAGGCGGGCCGCGCGCCGGCGAATCCCTGATCCATGCTGCGGCTGCGGTCGAGCACCAGCACGATCTCGGCGCCGGTGCCGACACGCTCGACGTCGTACTCCAGCCGGTACGGACCGGCCATTCCGAACACGAGCGCGGCGAGCGCCAGCACGCCGCTGCTGCGCAGCGCCCAGCCGAGCGCCTCGGACACGCGGTCGCGCGGCAGCAGCGCCACCCACGCGTTGTCGAGCGCCCTGCCCGGCTGCGCCAGCAGCGGCAGCGACGCCAGCGGCAGCAGCCACAGCAGCCATGGATGATCGAAACTCATGCCGCGCCCCGCTCGGCATCACGGCAGCGGCGACAGAACTCGATCAGCCAGATCCGGTCGGCATCCCCCGGCACACGGCGGGCGAAGAACACGTGGCGCGATTGCCGGAAGAAGTTCACCAGGTCGTCGCGCAGGCATTCAAAGCGCGGCTGCGCGACCACAAACCGGTCGATGCCCTGCTCGAACACAACCTCGCCGGCGGTCCGGTTCAGGGCCTGATGCACACGCTGGAACGCCTCGCGGCACTGCATCTCGGAGCTGGCCGGCGTCAGGCTGCGCAGCGACCGCCACGCCTGCGCGAAGGGTCGGTGCGCGCGCGACCACCACGGCAAGCCCAGATAGACATGGCCGAGATAGCCGAGTAGCGACAGCAGCACGCCGGCGTAGACGACCAGGCGGTTGCGCGCCGGTGCGGTGTCGATCAGCGGCGGCGGCGTGTCGGGCTGCAGCTCGCCGAGCCCGCGCCGCGCCGACACGTCCACCGGCGCCAACGGCGACACCGTGAGGGGCCAGGCATCGACGCGCAGTTCCTGCGCGCGCGGCATGCCCTGGAAGCGCAGCGTGAAGCTCGGCATCTCGAGCGTGCGTGTGTGCGGCGGCGCAAGAAACACCTGGTAGTCGAGCGTCAGTTCGATGCTCCGCCCGCGGGACCTCGCGTCGCTGCGGCGCGCGACATCACGCAACTCGAGCGACTTGCCTCGCGCGCCGGGCTGCGGCACGCTGGCCTCGTCGAGCACCAGGCCGTCCGGTGCGTGGATCATGACGGTTCGCGACACGACATCGCCGACGTGGTAGCCGAAGGCGCGCGGCTCGCGCGTGGTCGCCGTCAGCAGCAGGGGTTGGCCCACCGCGCTTGCCACCGCCGCGGCCAGCGCCGATGCCGCGGCCCAGCGTCGTGAGCCGCTCATGAGTGGAAGTGCCGCGTCACCGCGTCGGCATCGAAGCGGCCCTGGATGAACAGCGGCCTGAGCCGCTGCGCGCGGAACAGGCGAACCAGCGCGTCGCGGCGTTGCTGCGCAGCGGCACGCCATCGGTCGCGCAGCGTCGGGCGCCACCAGACGAGCTGCCGGCGCCCGCTTTCCGGATCGACGACTTGCGCCAGACCGCGATCGGGCGCCAGCGTGAACTCGACCTCGTCCCACACGACCACCGGCACCAGGTCGTGGTGCGCCATCGATGCGATCACGGCCTCGATGTCGGACAGCGGAAGATGGAAGTCCGACACCAGGAACACCAGCGAGCGCTGCCGGCCCAGGTGCCGATGGGCGGCCAGCAGCGCACGCGACGAATCGCCCTCGAGCTGCAGCGTGCGCAGAGTCCGCGCGAGCGCGCGTCCGGCACCGCGCGCGCGCGTCTGCGGCAGCAGCACGTCCTCCCGCACCACGGTGTCGCAACCGACGAAGCCGAAGCTGTCGCCGGTGCGCCATGCCGACCAGGCCAGGCTGTCGACGAAGTCGGCCAGCACGTCGAGCTTGCGGCGCGTGCCGACAAAGCCCATCGACGCCGACAGGTCGGCCACCATCACCACCGGGACGGCCTTGCGCTGGCTGTAGACCCGCACGATCCAGTTCTCGAACGGGTCGCGCAGGCTGGCGTGCAGGTCGAGTCGGCGCGGATCGGGCGCGTCGAACAGCGACGCATGGCCGCGAAACTCGAAACCGGTGTCGCCGCGTGCGCTGCGGTGATGGCCCGGGAAATGGCCCAGCGCCGGCGACCCGATGCGGTAATGCAGCTCCTGCACGCTCGACTCGCCGCTCGACTCACGCATCGCTCAGGGCGCCGCGACGCTGGCGAGAATGCCGCTCATGAGCAGGCCCGAGATCTCGTGGCGTCGCATCTCGTAGACCGGCTGATAGCACAGCCGATGCGCGATCGTCTCGACGAAGACCGCCTGCACGTCCTCCGGCGTGACGTAGCCGCGCCCGTCCAACCAGGCCGCGACGCGCGCGGCGCGCAGCAACAGGCTCATGCCGCGCGGGCTGGCACCGGCCAGCATCAGCTGGGCGGCGTCGATATCCGGCAGCCGGACGCCGTATTCGGCCGGCGACGCCGTCGCGCGCCACAGCCCCAACGCGTAATTCTGCAATGCGTCGGACGCCTGCACGCAACGCTGGATCACCTCGGCCACCTGGTTCAGTTCGTCGTACGCGAGCATCGCGCCGGCGAGGTCACCGACGAGCCGCTCGGCGTCGTGAAAGCGCGGTTCGAACAGCAGCCGGCGCCGGTCGTCATCGCTCGGCGGCGCGTCGATGGTCACTTCCATCATGAATCGGTCGCGGGCAGCGGCCGAGATCTCGAAGGTCTCTTCGCGCTCGACGCGGTTGCGATCGGCAAACACCAGCAAATGCGGCAAGCGGTACTCTCGATTGAACGCCGAAAGGCTGCGTTCGGCCATCACGCGCAGCAGCAGCGAGTGCACTTGCGGGCGCGCCCGGTTGATCTCGTTGAAGAAGAAGATCGCGAGGTTTTCGCCGTGCCGGATCAATGGGCCGGGTTCGACCGCCGGTTTGCCGTCGACGCCGATGTAGGTGTAGTAGATAAGGTCGTTCGGCATCAGGTCGATCGTGCCCTCGGCGCGCGCGAAAGCACCGCCCAATACCTGTGCGAAGGCTCGCAGCAGCGTCGTCTTGCCCACGCCGACGTCGCCCTGCAGCAGCACATGGCCGCGTGCGAAGACGGCGGTGTTGATGAGGCGGATGACGCGCTGCTGCCCGATCACGGCCTTCGCGACTTCGGCTTCGAGTGCCAGCGCGCGTTGGCGCCAGTCACTCAGCAGCGCATCGTTTCGATCCATTCCGAGCCCTCTGCAACGTAGATCGCGATCGCGGCCCCGACGGAACCACCGGCGGCGCCAACGGAGAATGGCCTGCACGGCCATCGAACTCCGAGCGCTTCAGGCGGCCTCGCCGAGCGTAGCAAAAGACACGCCGCAGCGCGGCCAGCGATCGAAGCGCCTGCCAATGTCGATCCCGAAAGGGCCGCCGGGCGCGGCGGATTGCCGTCGGCGGTCGACCGCCGCCCAGCACCAGGTCCGGTGCCGGTGGCGCGCTGCATGACAATGAAACACTCTGTGCCGAAAGTGATTGCCACATTTCCGGCGCAGCTTCGACCGCTCCGCGATTCTCGAGTGCCTCCCGTGCCGGCATACGGACTGACCCGATCGGGACTATCCCTAGGAGCCTCGCAGCCGACCGTCAAAATGACTTCGGCGGCATGCGACAGCAGGGTTTCACCTGAAGCCCGCGGGCACAAATAAAGGTCCAACTTGGAGGCCGGCAGCATCCGCCGAGCCCTGCATCGCGGGGCTCGTCAAACAGGCGCGCAACTTGCAGTTAGCGCCGGCCGGCAGTTTCAAGTCGCACGGCGGTCGCCCTCTCAGCAGTTCCGTGCGGGCGGGCTCTGGTGATCTAAATAAGGAGACTTCAATGCGAATTTCGGGGCAAGCAGACCGGCGCTCATGGCGCCGCGTGGGGGTGGCACTGCTCGCGGTTCCGGTGTTGGCCTTCGCCAATGCCGACGTCGAGAAGAACATCGCCAACTCAAAGAACTGGGCGATGCAGGCTGGAGACATGTTCAACCAGCGCTACAGCAAGCTCAACCAGATCAACACCGGCAACGTCGCCAAGATGCAGGTCGCGTGGACATTCTTCACCGGTGTGCTGCGTGGGCACGAAGGTTCGCCGCTGGTGATCGACGGAACGATGTACCTGCACTCACCGTTCCCCAACAAGGTCTTCGCGGTCAATCTCGACACGCAAAAGATCCTCTGGAAGTACGAACCGAAGCAGGATCCGGCGGTGATCCCGCAGATGTGCTGCGACACCGTGAATCGTGGGCTGGCGTATGCCGAAGGCAAGGTCTTCCTGCAGCAGGCCGACAGCAACCTCGTCGCGCTCGACGCCAAGTCCGGCAAGGTCGTGTGGACAGTGAAGAACGGCGATCCGAAGCTCGGCGCCGTGAACACCAACGCCCCGCACGTCTTCAAGGACAAGGTCATCACCGGCATCAGCGGCGGTGAGTGGGGCGTGCGCGGTTTCATTGCCGCGTACGACATCAACTCGGGCAAGCAGGTCTGGAAGGGCTACAGCGTCGGCCCCGATGCCGAAATGCTGATCGACCCGGACAAGACCATGACCTGGACCAACGGTGCGATGGCACCGGTCGGCAAGGACTCTTCGCTGAAGACCTGGAAGGGCGATCAGTGGAAGACCGGCGGCGGCACGACCTGGGGCTGGTACAGCTACGACAAGGCCACCAACCTGATGTACTACGGCACCGGCAACCCGTCGACCTGGAACCCTTCGCAACGCCCCGGCGACAACAAGTGGTCGATGACCATCTTCGCGCGTGACGTCGACTCCGGAATGACCAAATGGGTCTACCAGATGACGCCGTTCGACGAGTGGGATTTCGACGGCATCAACGAGATGATCCTCGCCGACATCGATGTCAAGGGCAAGCCGACCAAGGCACTGGTGCACTTCGACCGCAATGGCTTCGGCTACACGCTCGACCGCGTGACCGGCGCACTGCTGGTGGCCGAGAAGTTCGACCCGCAGGTGAACTGGGCCACGCACGTCGACATGAAGACGGGCCGCCCGCAGGTGGTGTCGAAGTATTCCACCGCGCAAGCCGGGCCTGACGTCAACAGCAAGGGCATCTGCCCGGCGGCGCTCGGCAGCAAGGACCAGCAGCCGGCTTCGTACGACCCCGAGACCAAGCTCTTCTACGTGCCGACGAACCACGTCTGCATGGACTACGAGCCGTTCAAGGTCGAGTACACCGCGGGCCAGCCGTATGTGGGTGCGACGCTGTCGATGTACCCGGCCCCGGGTAGCCATGGTGGCATGGGCAACTTCATCACCTGGAACGCGGGCACCGGCAAGATCGTGCAGAGCAAGGCAGAGAAGTTCTCGGTGTGGAGCGGCTCGCTCAATACCGCCGGCGGCCTGTCCTGCTACGGCACGCTCGAGGGCTACCTGAAGTGCGTCGACAAGAAGGACGTGAACAAGGAACTGTTCAAGTTCAAGACGCCGTCGGGCATCATCGGCAACGTGTTCTCGTACGAGCACAAGGGCAAGCAGTACATCGGCGTGTTTTCGGGCATCGGCGGCTGGGCCGGGATCGGCATGGCCGCGGGCCTCGAGAAGGACCAGGACGGCCTGGGCGCGGTCGGCGGGTACAGGGAACTTAGCCAGTACACCGAACTCGGAGGTTCTTTGACGGTGTTTGCATTGCCGAACTGAAGAGCAGTCGAGGGGGTTGGGCCATTCCTGGCCGGATCCCCTTGCTGAAATCGGGAGATGGCATCCGCAAGGGTTCCGTCTCCCTCCTCATTGACCGAACCGAAGGCCCTGGACTCATGAAAGTGAAGAATCTCTTGCTGTCGGCGATGCTGTGTCTTGCGGGCGCCGCCCAGGCGCAAGACAAGCTTTACACGGTGGTCGATGGATACAAGGTCGACGCCGAAACGATGAAGGGCTTTCGGGCCTGGCGTTCCGCTGCCTGCGACCGCTGCCACGGCGCGAACCAGGAAGGTCTGGTCGGGCCATCGCTCGTCGCCAGCATGAAGTCGTTGTCGAAGGAAGACTTCGTCAAGACGGTCACCAACGGCCGGCTCGACAAGGGAATGCAGAGTTTCGGCAACAGCCCGGTCGTGATGGACAACATCAATCAGCTATACGCCTACCTCAAGGGTCGCTCCGACGGCGCGATCACCCGCGCCAAGGTCGAAGAGATGCCCAAGTGACCGACGCCCGATGCCACCGCGAGAGCACAGCGGTGCGCGGTCGCCGGTCGCAAGCCCATGCCGTCGTCGGCCTGCTGTTGACTGTGCTGATGGCAAGCGTTGCGGCGCAGGACCAGCCTGCGCAACGCGCGGCGCTGCGCGTCTGCCAGGATCCGAACAACCTGCCGTTTTCGAACCTCAGGGGTGAAGGAATCGAAAACCGGATCGCCGATCTGTTCGGCAAGGCACTCGGCCTGCCGGTGACCTACTACTCGTTTCCGCAACGCCTGGCGTTCATCCGCAACACCCTGAAATTCAAGCTGCCGGGCGAGGACTACCCATGCGACATCGTGATCGGCGTGCCGGCGGGCTACGACCAGGTGTCGGTCACCCAGCCCTACTACCGCTCGACCTACGCGCTGGTCTTCCCGAAGGGCAAGGGCATGGACCAGGTGAAGTCCGCCGAAGATTTTCTGAAGCTCGACGCCGCCAAACTGGCATCGTTGCGAATCGGCATCTATGACCGATCGCCCGCCTCGGATTGGCTCAGCAAGCACAGGCTCGTCGAGCAGGGCGTTCCTTACCAGATCATGAACGCCGACCCGCAGCAGTACCCGGGCGAGATCATCGAAAAAGACCTTGCGTCGGGCAAGCTCGACGTCGCGATCGTCTGGGGCCCGATCGCCGGCTACTTCGCGCAGCGCATCAAGACCCCTGCGCTCGCCGTCGTGCCGTTGAGGTCGGAGCCCGGTGTCAAGTTCGACTACCAGATGGCAATGGGCGTGCGCTACGGCGAACGCGAATGGAAGCAGCAGATCGAAGGCCTGATCGAATCGAAGCGACCGGAGATTCAAGCCATCCTGAAGGAGTACGGGGTGCCACTTGTCGATGCTTCGTACGAAGCCCCCAAGCCCTAGCGAAACGCCGCTCCCGGTTGCCGATGAAGCGTCTGATCGTCCTTGTGCTGTGGGTTGTCGCGGCGTCGCCGACGCGCGCAGACATGGGCCGCGAAGTGCTGCTCAGCCTGAGCGCCAGCGTGCTGAAGATCGAGGCGCTGCGCGTCCAGGGCGGTTTTTCGCTCGGGTCGGGCGTCGTGATCGCCCCGGAGCAAATCGTCACCAACTGTCACGTCACACGTGATGCACTGAAGATCAACGTGCTGCGCGGCGGCGTACGCTGGCTTGCCGTTTCCCAGCTGAGCGACATCGACCACGACCTGTGTCTGCTGCGCGTTCCCGGCCTGCAGGCGAGCGCGGTGACCCTGGGTCGCGCGGACCAGATGAAGCCCGGGCAGCCCGTAACCGCCCTCGGTTACACCGGAGGCGTGGGGCTTCAGAGCAGCCCGGGCGAAGTGCTCGCGCTGCATCGCCTGGATGGCAGCCGCGTGATCCGCAGCTCGAACTGGTTCAGCTCGGGCGCCAGCGGCGGCGGGCTGTTCGACGAAGATCGGCGCCTGGTCGGCATCCTGACATTCCGGCTTCGCGGTGGCGAGGCGCACTACTTTGCCGCGCCTTCCGAGTGGCTGCTGGCCATGCTCGATCCGAAGGGCGAGCAAGCGTACGGCGACGTGGGGCCTGACCGCTCGCGGCAGCTGGCGTACTGGCAGCGGCCCGTCCTCGACCAGCCGAGGTTCCTGAAGGCAGCGCTGCTTCAACGTGACGCCCAATGGCCGGAGCTGGAGTCATTGGCAGCCGAGTGGACTCGCGCCGACGCGACCGATCCCGAGCCCTGGTACCTGATGGGAATGGCGCTGACCCGGATGAATCGGCTGGCCGAGGCGCAACAAGCGCTGGAGTGCTCGCTTCTGATCCAATCCGGGTCGAGCGATCCGAATCCGGCCCCGAATCGAGTCGCGCACTCGGCCCTCAGCGCGAGCGAGCCGTGCACGCCGGGCGGGCCGCCATCGCGAACACCATGAACGCTTCCACCCGCCTTCTGACCTCCCTGGTCCTGATTCTCGGATCGTTTGCGTGGTCGGGGGGAATCGCACGGGCGGCGAACGACTTCTCCGCCGCCGAACAGGCTCTCTTCATCGACAACCAGCTCGGCAAACTGCGGCCCCCGCTTACGCTGCACTATGGGTACCGCAAGTCCGGAACCCTGGAAGAGGCGTTCGCCGACACGGTAGACGTGGTGCTGACGGCGCAGCCCGACGGCAGCTGCTGCGCCGCGAGCGCGCGGTTTTTCACCGGCTCGCGCGCGATGCGCCAGCCCGATGTGGAGGGCGCGCAAGGGAACCCGGCAATCCTTTACTTTCTGGAGCGCGACATCCGCGAGATGCAGCGTCTGACCACCGGCAAGCCCAACTACTTTCGCAAGCGCATCCGCATGGCGGTATACCAAGGCGCATCGATCCGCAGCCTGACGTTGCCGTATCGCGGCCGTCCGGTCGCGGTGCAGGAGATCAGCATCTCGCCGTACCTCGACGACCCGAACCGGTCACGCTACGAAAAGCTGGCCAACAAGCAATACATCTTCCTGCTGTCGAACAGCGTCCCCGGCGGGCTTTACGGCATCCGGACCAGAATCGGCGCAGAGTCCGCCGACGCACCGCCGCTGATGCTCGAGGAGATGCTCCTCGACGGCGCCGAGCCTGCGCCAGCGAAGCGCCAACCCTGATTGCTGAATCCAATCCGATGAAAACATCGCTGCCCCGCCCCGCGCTGCCAACCCTGTGCGCGCTGCTGATCGCGAGTGGCGCCGCCGGCGCCAACGACTTCCCGACGGTGGACCGGGTGCTTTATGTCCAGGAGTGCATGCGCGCCCACCCCGGCCCGCAATTCGAGATGACGAACAAATGTTCATGCGCGCTCGACGCCCTCGCCAGCGACGTCAAGTACGACGAGTATGTGACGCTCAGCACCGTCAGCAAGGCGATGTCGATCGGCGGCGAACGCGGCGGCGCGATCCGCGACGTGGCATCGCTCGAACCGCAGGCCAAGCGCTACCGCGAGCTTCAGTCGAAGGCCGAGAAGGGTTGTTTCATCAACCCGGAAGCCAGGTAGGCGGGCGATGCGAGGCTGCCCGCTTCCGATCGCTTCGCTGCTGCCGCGCTGGCTGCTCGCGGGGCTGCTGGCCTCGGTCGGGTGCGCGGCCGCGCAGTCGCCGAGCGGCACCGAGACGCTTGCCGTCACCCAGGTGAAGCCGGGTGTGTACGTGCACAGCGGCGCGCTCGAGGACTGGGAGCCGGCGAATGGCGGAGACGTGGCCAACCTCGGCTTCGTCATCGGCAGCCGGTGTGTGGCGGTGATCGACACCGGCGGCACGCCGCGCGTCGGCGAGGCGCTGCGTGCTGCGGTCGACCGCGCAACCAGGCTGCCGGTCTGCTACGTCATCAACACGCATGCCCACCCTGACCATGTGCTTGGAAACGTCGCCTTCGCCGATTCGAGCCAGCCGGCACCGCGCTTCGTCGCAAGCGCCGCATTCAGCGGCACGCTGGCGGCGCGCGAGCCGTACTACCTGAACGCGCTGCGACGCGACTTCGGCATCCGGCTGACCCATGCGGCGATCGTCTACCCCACCATCAGCGTCGCCAGGTCACTCGACATCGACCTCGGCGATCGGGTGCTGACCTTGCAGGCCTGGCCGACCGCGCACACCGACAACGACCTCACCGTGTACGACCGGCGCACGCGCACGCTGTTCGCGTCCGACCTGCTGTTCGTCACGCACCTGCCGGCGCTCGACGGCAGCTTGCGGGGCTGGGTGTCGGTGATGGCCGAGTTGAAGCGTCTCGATGTCGCGACCGTCGTTCCGGGCCACGGACCGGTCAGCGATGACTGGCCCGCGGTGCTGGACGCGCAAGACGATTACCTGAACGCACTGCTGCGCGACACGCGCGCGGCGATCGGCAACGGGCTGACGATCCAGCAGGCGATTGACCGCATCGGCGTTCCGCCCGCGTCGAGCTGGCTCTTGACCGATCGATTCCATCGGCGCAACGTGACGGCAGCGTACGCCGAGCTGGAGTGGGAAGATGTCGGACCGAAGACGCCAGCGGCCCCCGCCAACGCGGCGAGCTCACCCCTCCCCGCGCGGCTCGGTGCAGGCTGAGGCTTCGATGCGATCACGAACCGGCCCCACATCATGAACAACGCAGCACGATTCTCCGCCGTCTGTGCCCTCCTCTTGTCGGGTCTGTGCGCAGGCGCCCGGGCTGAGATCAGCTCGGGAGACAACCCCGACGCCAGCCCGGTGTGGCAAAAGGTGCGCACCAGCCTGTTCCAGTCGCGACCGATCGGGGCGGCCACCGACGACGTGATTGCGCTCGACGCGCCGGCGCGTGCCGACGATGCAGCGATCGTTCCGATCGCGATCAGGACGCGCCTGCTGCAAACCGCGGCGCGACGCATCGACAAGGTCTATCTGATCATCGACAACAACCCGTCGCCGATTTCGGCGATCTTCCAGTTCACCCCGTTGAGCGGGCGCGCCGACATCGAGACCCGCGTGCGCATCGACGAGTACACGCACGTGCGTGCCATCGCCGAAACCAGCGACGGACAGCTGCACATGGCGACGCGTTTCGTGAAGGCCGCCGGCGGTTGCTCGGCGCCGCCCGGCAAGGACGCGCAGGCCGCGCTCGCAACGCTCGGCCGCATGAAGTTTCGCGTCGAGGCCGATGCCGCGGGCCATCAGGCGGTCAACCAGCCGGTGCTCGCGCAGCTGATGATCAGCCATCCCAACAATTCGGGCCTGGCGATGGACCAGGTCTCGCGCCTGTTCACACCGGCTCACTTCGTTCGCCAGGTTCGCATCACCTACGGCGGCCAGCCGGTGATGTCGGCCGACGTCGACTTCTCGATCAGCGAGAACCCGAACTTCCGCTTCTATTTCGTGCCGCGCGGCGACGGCGAACTCAAGGCCGAAGTGGTCGACTCGAATGACCTGCGGTTCGAAAGCGCACTGAAGTATCGGCGGCCCGATTGACGCGTCCGGCGCGAGCTCTGCGGCCGATGACGAACGCACTGCCGATCACATGGCGCCGTGCCGCCGTCGCGCGCGTCGTCGCGATTGCACTGACGCCGGTCGCTTTCGCCCATGCCGACCCGTTCGCCTACATCACGAACCAGGGCAGTCATGATGTGTCGGTGATCGACCTGGCGTCGCAGAAGGTCGTCGCGACGGTGCCGGTCGGGCGCTCGCCAGCGGGGGTGGTCGCATCCAGCCGCGCCGGACGCGTCTTCGTCTCGAACCCCGACAGCAAGTCGATCTCGGTAATCGACATGCGTTCACAACAGGTCGTCGATACGATGGCGGCCGGCGACGGCCCGGTCGGCATCGACGCCGCACCCGACGGCACGCGCGTCTACGCGGCCGACTGGTATCGCGACCGCCTGCTGGTCTTCGATGCGCGGCCCGCGGCACAAGCCGCCACTGGACCCGGTTCGGGCCACCGCGCACCGATCGCCAGCATCCAGGTCGGCAAGGCGCCCGCCGGCGTGGCCGCGAGCGACCGGTCGGGCACTGTCTTCGTCGCCGAGCGCGACGACGACAGCGTGGCGCTGGTCGACGTGAAGGCCGAGCGCGTGCGCGCGCGGGTGCGGGTCGGCAGCCATCCGTTCGCGCTGCTGTTCGACGCGCCGCGCCAGCGCGTGTATGCACTCAACGTGCAGAGCGACGACGTCTCGGTGCTCGACACGCGCGACCCGAACCGGCTCGACCTGATTGCCACCGTCAAGGTCGGTAAGGCGCCGTACGGCGCAGCGCTTGCGGCCGGCGGAGCGCTGCTCTACGTGACGAATCAGCACGACGACAGCGTCAGCGTGATCGACGCCGCGTCGCTGAGGCTGCTGCGAACGCTGACCGGCTTTGACTACCCCGAAGGCATTGCTGCGAACGAAGACCGGGTCTATGTCGTGAACTGGATGATGGATAACGTCAGCGTGCTCGACGCGCTCAGCGGGCAGGCGTTGGCGTCGATCGCCACCGGCAAGAACAGCCGCGGCTTCGGCGCCTTCATCGGCGCACCCGGCGCGCGTTGATTTCGATCACCGAGGAAGACAAGCATGCTGACATCAAGCTCCGCGCGACGCGCAACTGCCGCGATGGCGATGGTGCTGACCGCCGCGCTCGCGACGCTGCTCTCGAGCCCGAGCCCGGCGCACGGCCCGACGCGGCAGAAGGCGATCGAGAGAATCACGATCAACGCACCGCCGGGCGCGGTGTGGGCGAAGATCAGGAACTTCGATGCATTGAAGGACTGGCACCCGGCCATTGCAGAAAGCCCTGCCGACAACGGCAACACCGTCGGTTCGGTGCGGCGGCTCTTGCTCAAGGGCGGCGGTCAGCTGACCGAGACGCTCGAAGGCCACGACGACGCGAAGATGAAATACAGCTACCGCGCGAAGGACGGCGGGGCCCTGCCGGTGACCAACTACACCTCGACGATCAGCGTCAGTGCCGAAGGCAGCCAGTCGGTGGTCGAGTGGCGCGGCGCGTTCTATCGCGGCTATCCGAACAACGACCCGCCGCCCGATCAGAACGACGAAGCTGCCGTCAGCGCGATCAGCGGCGTCTACAAGGGCGGCCTGGAGAACCTGAAAAAGCTGGTCGAAGGCCGCTGACCGATCGTGACTCGGATCCGCAGACTCTCGATGGTGCTGATCACCTCGGCCGCCGCGCTGCTCGGCGGCTGCGCAGCCGCTGCCGCGCAGCGCGACGCACCCGGTGCAATCCCCGCGCGCGCGGTCGAAGTGGCAGCCGGCGTGTACATGGTGCAGGGCGCGCCGGGCGAGGTCGACACCGACAACCTCGGCCGCATCGGCAACGCCGGCTTCATCGTCGGCGCTGCCGGCGTGGTGGCGATCGACACCGGCACTTCGTACCGCCAGGGTCGGGAGTTGCTGGCGTCGATCCGGCGCGTGACCGACAAGCCGGTCGTGCTCGCGCTGATCACCCACACGCGCCAGGAGTTCCTGTTCGGTGCCGTCGCCTACCGGGAGCAGGGCATTGCCGTGCACATGCACCGCCAGGCCGCCGG
>JANMAW010000176.1:0-3716 GCA_031360005.1 Rhizobacter sp. | reverse complement strand
CGCAGCTTGCGGATCGTGCTCTTGTATTCCATCGCGGTGTAGCCGCGCTTCATCGCCATCAGGATGCGGTCACTGCCGTGCTGCACCGGCAGGTGCAGGTGGTTCACGAGCTTCGGCACCTTCGCGTACACGTCGATCAGCCGCTGGGTGAATTCGTTCGGGTGGCTGGTGGTGTAGCGGATGCGTTCGATGCCGGGAACCTCGGCCACGTATTCGATCAGCAGCGCAAAGTCGGCGATCTCCGCGGCACCCTTGCCGCTCCTGTTCTTGTCGCCCATCCTGCCTCGATAGGCGTTCACGTTCTGGCCGAGCAGCGTCACTTCCTTGACGCCCTGGTCGGCCAGACCGGCCACTTCGACGAGCACATCGTCGAACGGGCGCGAGACCTCCTCACCGCGGGTGTACGGCACGACGCAGTAGCTGCAGTACTTGGAGCAGCCTTCCATGATCGAGACGAACGCGGTCGCGCCTTCGACGCGCGCCGGCGGCAGGTGATCGAACTTCTCGATCTCCGGGAAGCTGATGTCGATCTGCGGGCGCCTCTGCTTCTTGCGCTGGTCCAGTAGCTCGGGCAGGCGATGCAGCGTTTGCGGTCCGAACACCACGTCGACGTAAGGAGCGCGCGCGATGATCGCCGCACCTTCCTGGCTCGCCACGCAACCGCCAACGCCGATCAGCACGCCCTTTTCCTTCAGGTGCTTGACTCGGCCCAAGTCGCTGAACACCTTCTCCTGCGCCTTCTCGCGCACCGAGCAGGTGTTGAACAGGATCAGGTCGGCCTGGTTGACATCGGTGGTCGGCTCGTAGCCCTGCGCCGCGTGAAGCACATCGGCCATCTTGTCCGAGTCGTACTCGTTCATCTGGCAACCGAAGGTCTTGATGAAGACCTTCTTGCCGGTGCGTGTCGGAACGATGCTCTGATGCAGGCTCGACTCCGCGGCGCTCATGGCGTGCTCCAGGTCTGCGTGTCTGCGTCGAAGGTCCAGGTCTGGGCCTGCTCCAGCGTGCCTGGCCAAGGCTTGATCGCGGCTTCCTCGGGGCGCAGGATCCAGACGTCGCGCACCTGATCGCCACCGACGTCGAGCGTGTAGTGCACCAGCCATCGCGCACCCGCGAGCGACGCAGCCATCACGATCACGTTGTCCTGGCTCCGCACCCGGGATCCCGGCGAGAGTTGGGTACCGCGACCATTCAATGTCACCTGCGGGTAGTCGCCAAAGACCATCGCGCCGCGCAAGGTGTTTTCCGGGAAGGCGCGTTTGCCCTGGGCCGAGGCCGGGGCATGAATGCCGATTGCCACGAGAGTGGCAATCGCAGCACAGCGGTACATGGTTTTCATCCAGTGGCTGTTGAAGTGGGAAAGGCGCAGATCTTACCGCCCGATCCCTCTGACGTACGATGCAACGGCGCCCGGGCCAACGGCGCCCGTTCTGCCTGCGGAGTCCCCATGTTCGGCATCGCTGACTATCCCTCGTTCGTCGTCGCCGTGATCGTGTTCCTGATGATCCCGGGGCCCGGCAACCTCGCACTGGTCACCTCCACCGGCAAGGGCGGCGTGCGCGGGGGGCTGGCCTGCACCTTTGGCGTGATTGCGGGCGACCAGGTGCTGATGTGGCTGGCCGTCGCCGGCGTGGCCGCTCTGCTGAGCGCATGGCCGCCGGCGTTCCACGCGGTGCAGTGGCTCGGCGCGCTCTACCTCGCCTGGCTTGGCGCGCGCATGCTGCTGGCCAAGGCCGGCGACAAGCCGGTGCTCGAGATCAGGCCGCATCACTATTTCCGGCAGGCGCTGTTGATCACCCTGCTGAACCCGAAAGCGATCGTGTTCTACATGGCCTTCTTCCCGCTGTTCGTCGACCCCGCTCGTCACCGCGGGCTGCTCACCTTCGGCATGATGGCCGCGACGATCGCCACGCTGACCTTCGCTTACGGGCTGATGGTCGTGCTGCTGACGCATCGGCTGGCGGAGCGGCTGCGCGCGAGCCCGCGGATCTCCGGCCTGCTGCAGAAGCTCGCGGGGGCGTTCCTGATCGGGTTCGGTGTCAAGCTCGCGCTGTCTCGCTGAGCTGCCCGGCGGTGGCCAGATTCGGTGGCGCAGCCCAGGCAGATCGTTCTTGCCTTGGTTGCGTCGCGTCGGGCATCATGGCGTGAACCGGTCCTTCAGCCCCGCCCAGCAATCGGCGTAGCCCGCGTCGAGTTGCGGGCTCGTCAGCGCGAACTCGGTTGGAACGAAGTGGTAGCGGCTTTCGAACATGAAGGCCAGCGTGTGGTCGAGCTTCTGCGGTGTCAGCGATGCACGGCTTGCGCGCTCGAACGCTTCTTCGTCGGGGCCATGCGGCACCATCGAGTTGTGCAGGCTGGCGCCACCGGGCTTGAAGCCATCGGGCTTGGCGTCGTATTCGCCGCAGACCAGCCCCATGAACTCGGACATCAGGTTGCGGTGGTACCAGGGTGGGCGAAAGGTGTCTTCCATCACCAGCCAACGCGGCGGGAAGATCACGAAGTCGCAGTTCGCGGTGCCGGGCGTGTCGCTCGGCGACGTCAGCACCGTGAAGATCGACGGATCGGGGTGGTCGAAGCTGATCGATCCGATCGTCATGAAGTTCGCGGTGTCGTACTTCAGCGGTGCGAGATTGCCATGCCAGGCGACCACGTTGAACGGCGAGTGCGCCATCGGCGCGCGCCAGAGCCGGCCAGCGAACTTCTTGATCAGCTCGTAATCCGCTGGAGCACCTTCCAACGCCGGCTTGCTGGAAGCGGCGGCCTCGAAGGCGGCCACGGGCGCCTGGAAGTCGCGCGCATTCGCAAGGCCGTTCGAGCCGATCGGTCCGAGCTCGGGCAGGCGGAAGTGCGCACCGTAGTTCTCGCAGACGTAGCCGCGTGACGGACCCTCTTTTCCGTCATCACCCTGCAACTCGACCTTGAAGGCCACGCCACGCGGCAGCAGCGCGATCTCGCCGGGCTTGACTCTGAGCACGCCCATCTCGGTGACGATGCGCAGGCGCCCCTGCTGCGGCACGAGCAGCATCTCGCCGTCGGCGTTGACGAACGCACGACGTCGCATCGAGTGATTCGCCAGGTACATGTGCGCGGCGATGCCGGTCTGCGCCTGCGCATCGCCGTTCGCTGCAAGGGTGCGGATGCCGTCGACGAAATCGCATTCCGTAGCGCCGATCGGGAACGGGTTCCAGCGCATCGGCTCTGGCGCGAGCGCGACGCCCGGGTCGGCCCCGGTGCGCCAGAGCGCCTGCTCATACGCCTGGAAGCGCCCCGACACCACTGAAGGCTGGCGCCGGTACATCCAGCTGCGCCGGTTCTCGTTCCGCGGCGCGGTGAATGCGGTGCCCGAGATCAACTCGGGATACAGATCCAGCGGGGCGCGCTGCGGGCTGTTTCGACCCTGCGGCAGCGCGCCGGCGACCGCTTCGGTCGCGAATTCGTTGCCGAAGCCGCTCTGATAGTTCAGTGGTGTTGAGGTGTTCATGCGGGCAGTCGGCATTGTTCAGGGACGAACGGCGGCGGCGCTGTCGCGCGCCGCGGCAAGCGCTTCCTTTAATACGTCGAGCGCGCCGATATGGTTGGCCAGCAGCAGCACGAGGCGCGCGTTCAGCGCCTGGCTTTCGCCGGGCGAGAGCTCGCGGTGCGCGTCGATCAGCGCTTCGTAGAAGTCGTCGGGCGCGCTCAAGTGCGGTTCGGTGATCAACTTCATCGCAGGCCCT
>JANMAW010000165.1:0-1703 GCA_031360005.1 Rhizobacter sp. | reverse complement strand
CTCGCATGGGCGCAACGGTCGAACTGGCTTGCGCTCGTTCTCGGTCTCGGGGCGCGTCAGGAACCCGGGCGTCAAGCTGGCGCCGGCCGGCATCACGATGCGCGAACTGATCGCCGAGCACTGCGGCGGGATGCTCGCGGGACACGCTTTCTACGCCTACCTGCCCGGCGGGGCATCGGGCGGCATCCTCCCGGCGAGCATGGGCGACATCCCGCTCGACTTCGACACGCTGCAGCCCTACGGCTGCTTCATCGGTTCGGCCGCGGTGATCGTGCTGTCGGACCAGGACAGCGCGGTCGGTGCGGCACGCAACCTGATGCGCTTCTTCCAGCACGAGTCATGCGGCCAGTGCACGCCGTGCCGCAACGGCACCGCGAAGGCCTCGGCGCTGATCGCCCGGCCGACATGGGATCTGCCGCTGCTCGACGACCTGTCGGCCGTGATGCGCGACGCATCGATCTGCGGCCTCGGCCAGGCGGCGCCGAATCCGGTCGACTGCGTGGTCAAGTACTTCGCGCACGAGCTGGCCTGAAGGAGCCGAGATGAACATGATCACCCGCACTGAGGCCGCAATGCTCGACGCGCCGGTCGTCAGTTTCAAGCTCAATGGCCGCGACGTCAGCGGCCGGTCGAATGAACTGCTGATCGAGATCGCAGAACGCGAAGGCATCGAAATCCCGCGCCTGTGCTACGCGCCCGGGCTCGAGCAGGTTGGCAACTGCCGCGCCTGCGTCGTCGAGATCGGCGGCGAGCGCGTGCTGGCGCCGTCGTGCTGCCGCACGCCGAGCGCCGGCATGAGCGTCACGACCGACAGCGAGCGCGCGATCAGGTCGCAGAAGATGGTGCTCGAGCTGCTGCTCGCCGACATGCCCGAGACCGAGTACACCCGGCACAACGAAGTCGACGAGTGGGCTTCGAAGCTCGGTGTGGGCAAGCCGCGCTTCGCAGCGCGCGCGCAAACCGCGCCCGACCTCTCGCACCCGGCGATCGCCGTCAATCTCGACGCCTGCATCCAGTGCACGCGCTGCCTGCGGGCCTGTCGTGACGAGCAGGTCAACGACGTGATCGGCCTGGCCTTCCGCGGCGAGCACGCGAAGATCGTGTTCGACATGGACGACCCGATGGGCGCATCGACCTGCGTGGCCTGCGGCGAATGCGTCCAGGCCTGCCCGACCGGCGCACTGATGCCGGCGCGCGACGTGGCGCTCGCGGTACCCGACAAGCAGGTCGAGTCGGTCTGCCCGTATTGCGGCGTCGGCTGCCAGCTGACCTACAACGTCAAGGACAACAAGATCCTCTTCGTCGAGGGCCGCGATGGCCCGGCGAACCAGGGGCGCCTGTGCGTGAAGGGCCGCTACGGCTTCGACTATGCGCACCATCCTCACCGCCTCACCACGCCGCTGATCCGCAGGGCGGATGCGCCGAAGCGCGGCGACTTCGTGATGGACCCGGACCGCGTGATGGACGTGTTCCGCGAGGCCAGCTGGGAAGAAGCGCTCGACTTCGCCGGCGGCGGCCTGAAGGCGATCCGCGACCGCCACGGCAGGAAGTCGCTGGCCGGTTTCGGCTCGGCCAAGGGCAGCAACGAGGAGGCGTACCTGTTCCAGAAGCTGGTGCGCACCGGCTTCGGCAGCAACAACGTCGACCACTGCACGCGGCTGTGCCATGCGTCGTCGGTCGTCGCGCTGTTAGAGGGCATCGGC
>JANMAW010000156.1:0-4128 GCA_031360005.1 Rhizobacter sp. | reverse complement strand
CTTCGCGGCGCGCGGGCCGACGAGCTCCTTTGCACGCTCGCGCATTTCCTGCGCGGCCTTGTTGGTGAAGGTGATCGCCGCGATCTGGCCCGGCTCGTAGCCCGCTTGCAGCAGGCGCGCGATCTTGTGCGTGATCACGCGTGTCTTGCCCGAGCCTGCGCCCGCCAGAACCAGGCATGGCCCGCTCAGATGGTGCACGGCTTCGAGTTGCGCAGGATTCAGGTCGGGGACGGAGGACACGTTGCTTCGAGGGGCGGCAGGAGCACCGGGCAGAGGATGATAGTGGGGCGCACTGCGCATTCGGCCGCGGTCGCGCCGCCTTCCGCACCACGAATCCAACGAGGCTCGAGTTCTGTTCGTGCCGGGAAAATGTCACGCCTTTGCGCGCCGCGGCCGCCGCTCTCGGGCAACGCCGCCGCCGTGCGGCGCATTTCACGAAATGACCTCGCACTTCGCGTGACCAAGACCGCAGCGGCGTTGAATACTCGGGTTCATCCAGCCCTGCCGACGGGGTTTACGCGTCCCACCGAAACGCGACGAGCCCCGCCCGCACCTACGACGGACCCTGTCATGGCGACCCTTCAGGCTTTTCGAGATTCGATCCGTACGACATTCGGCATGACTCGCACGCCACCGGACGTCGCGACGCTGCGTGCGTTGTGCGTCCGGCTGCTCGACGACGTGCCGGCGGCCGATCGCAAGATCATGCTGCACCGCCTCGGGCAGATGCGCCGCGCCGACGACGTGTGGCATCTTCGCAGCGCGTTGTTCGACGTGATCTCCCGGTTCCACGGCGAGACCGTTGCACGCACGCGGCTGGTCACGCTGGACGCGCTGCTGAAGTGACGTAGCCCGCCGCGCGGCGCCGAACGAAGCGCTGCGCTCGCAGCGGCGGCCCGGTTTCGGCGGTCATCGCGGCAGGGTGTCGCGCCTTGCGATACTCCGCAGCGCATGCAATCGATCCTGACGGTCACGATCCCGTTCTTCGCGCTGGTGTTGCTGGGTTACCTGGCGGCGCAGCGACACCTGCTGCCGGAGTCGGCCATCCCGGGCCTGAACGCCTATGTGCTGTATTTCGCGCTGCCCTGCCTGCTGTTCCGCTTCGGCGCGAGCATGGCGCTCGACCACCTGCTCGACCCGGCGCTGATCGGCATTTATGCGCTGTGCGCATTGCTCGTCGTCGCGCTGACGGTCGGCTTCACACTGCGGCGCGGCGCCGGCACGCGCGGCGTCGATCTGAAGAACGCCGCGTTCGGCGCGCTCGTCGCCGCCTTTCCGAACAGCGGCTTCATGGGCGTGCCGCTGCTCGTGGCGCTGTTCGGCGAAGCGGCAGCCGGGCCGGTGATCGGCACCTTGCTGATCGACCTGTTCCTCACCAGCACGCTGTGTCTGGCGCTCGCGCATGCTCACCTGCATCGCGGCGACGGCGCATCGCAGGCTTCGGTTTCGGCAGTGGTGGCGCGCTCGTTGCGTGGCGCGGCGACGAACCCGCAGCCCTGGGCGATTGCACTCGGCGCGCTCGCCGCGGGCACGGCATTGCAGCTGCCCGGTCCGGCCGCGCAGGTCGTGAAAATGCTGGCCGACTCGGCATCGCCGGTGGCGCTGTTCACGATCGGCGCGGTGCTGTGGCGAGGCGGCTGGCATGCCCACACCCGAACTGCCGTGCGCAATTACCTGCCGGTGGCCTTGATCAAACTCTTCGTGCACCCGCTGCTGGTCGGCATCACCGGCCTGGCCGTGCGTGCCGCAGGCGTGAATGTGCCGCCTTTCGGGCTGACGATGCTGGTGCTCGCCGCCGCGCTGCCCAGCGCGAGCAATGTCTCGTTGCTGGCCGAACGCCACGGCGCCGACAACGGGCGTGTCGCCCGCATCATCATGGCATCGACGCTGCTGGCCTTCGGCAGCTTCACGCTGATCGCATGGCGCGTCGGCGGGTACGCCGGCTGAGCCGGCGCGCGGCCTTGTCGCCCTTGCTGTAGGGAGTGCGCCAGTGCACCGGCGCGCATACGCTTGGGCTCTCGCGCACGCGCTTCGGGAGACCCGCCATGCCTGTGACCCTCAGAGTCGCCGTCTACAGCAACGGCGACGATGCCTTCGTCGCCTGGGCGCCGAGCGCCTTCATCGCCGGCTGCCGCGGCTTTCTGCTCGAGCGCGCACGCAGGACGCCTGCGGGCGAGGTGATCGAATCGGTCGAGAATCGTCTCGGCTTCAAGAAAGACCAGCCGAAGTCGGGCGATCACCGTCCATCGAGCGAGTGGCCGTTCCAGCGATTCAACTGGAGCGATCACGTCGTCGATGTCGGCAACGAGGTGCGCTACCGCGTCACCGCGATGATCGACGCCGGCAGCGGGCGCCCGTTCGAGCGCGGCCCAGCCAGCCGCTGGACACGCTGGGCGCGGTTGAGCACGAACGCCGGCGGCGGATTCTCGTGCTATTTCAACCGCGGGCTGGTGCTGTCGCAGTTCGTCGCGCGCTACCTGAAAACACACCACCTGACGCCGGCGGCGTTCAAGGCGCAGCTCAAGACCGGCGCCGACCCGGCGTTTCGCGCCTTCCTCGAAGGAGACCTCGGCGCGCGGCTGCGCAAGTTGCTGGCGCCGACGCGCACCAGCCGCACCATGTTGCATGCGGCGCTGTACGAGCTCGCCGATGCGCAACTCGAAGATGCGCTGATCGCACTTGAGCCACGCGTCGGTCTCGTGCTCGCGAACGGCTCCGACAAGGCCGGTGACGGCAACGCCAGCGCCCGCGCACGGCTGAACGCTGCCGGCATCGCGACGACCGATCGGCTGCTCAAATCCAAGGGGTTGGGCCACAACAAGTTCGTCGTGGTGTCGAAGGCCGGCGTGCCCGCTGCAGTCTGGACCGGCAGCACGAACTGGAGCACCACCGGCCTGTGCACGCAGGTGAACAATGCGCTGCTGATCGAAGACAAGGCGGTCGCGGCGCTTTTCCGGGCACAGTGGGATCGGCTGAAGAGCGCATCACCCCCTGAGCTCACGCCGGCGGGGTTTCCGCCGGCGCTGGTGGCGGCCAACGACGTGCCGCACAGCGTCACGGTCGGCAGTGGGCAGGCCACCGTCTGGTTCACGCGCACCTCCGACCAGCGCGACATGGACGCGTTGCGCGAGATCATCGCGTCGGCCCGGCAGTCGATCCTGTTCCTGATGTTCACGCCCGGCAAGCAGGGGCTGCACACGCTGGCCGGCCAGCGCGCGACCGAAGAGGGCATGTACGTGCGCGGCCTGGTGAGCACGCTGGGCAGCGACGCTGCGAACAGCGAGTTGAACGTGCTCGACGTCCGCGTGGTCAGCAGCGACCGCAAGTTCAAGCCCGACCACTACACCGTGCTGCAGCCGCAAGGCCTGGGCGCGGACCTCGGGCCGTGGATCGGCGAGGTCACGCGCCGCGACTTCCTGACCCAGATCGGCCACGCGATTGTCCACTCGAAGCTGCTGGTGATCGACGCACTGTCGGCTCAGCCGATCGTGGTGACCGGCAGCCACAATTTCTCGGCCCCTGCCAGCACGAACAACGACGAGAACCTCGTCATCGTGCGCGGCCACCAGGCGCTGGCCCGCGCCTATGCGACCCACATCATGTCGGTGTACCAGCACTACCGCTACCGCTCGTACGTGCGCGAGATGCTGGCGCAAGGCAAGACGCCGTGGTCGTACCTCGACGACGATGACCGCTGGCTTCAGAAAGAGCTGGTATCGAAGGCGCTCGAGATCGATCACTGGGCCTGAACGCGGGCGCCGCGCGCCCTACCCGAAACAAGCAAGCCACGGCGGGTGGCCACGCGGCGGCTTGTCAGGGTCCGGCAGCGGCCGCCGGCAGCGGCGTCACTTGCCGCGGAATTTGCGAATCGCCGCGATCTGCGCCGCCAGTGCGGCGAACTCCCCTTGCGCCTTCGCGAAGTCGATGTCGCTCTTCGCGTTCTTCATCGCTTCCTCGGCGACGCGCTTGGCCTCGACGGACTTGGCCTCGTCGAGGTCCTTGCCGCGGATCGCGGTGTCGGCGAGCACGGTCACCGTGCCGGGCTGCACTTCGAGAATGCCGCCGGCGACGAACACGAACTCTTCTTCGCCGCTCGCCGATCCGTCGGGATTGGCGCGCTGGATCCGC
>JANMAW010000150.1:0-2081 GCA_031360005.1 Rhizobacter sp. | reverse complement strand
GAATCGGTCGCGTAGATCGGTATGTCGCTGACGCGCTCCAGCGTGTTGCCGGCCGGGGGCGTCGCCACCGCCGAATCACACCCGTTGCTCAGCCGCGCAGCGATCGACCCGACATCGCCGAGCGCTTCGCTGCGCACCTCTTCCGAGGTCGCGAACTCGAAACCCGTCAGCCCCAGCAGATTGCCGAGAACGCGCAACACCTTCCAGGCCGGGCGCGTCTCGCCGAGCGGCTTGACGACGCCATGGAAACTCTGCACCCGGCCTTCGGCATTGACGAACGTGCCCGAGGTTTCGGTGAACGGCGCGATCGGCAGCAGCACGTCGGCCACGTCGTGCGCGGCAGTCTTGAACGGGCTCAGCACGACGACCATTTCGGCCGCGTGCATCGCCGCAGTCGCCGCCGCGGCATTGGCGGCGTCGAGCGCTGGCTCAACGTTCAGAAGCACGCAGGCCTTCAACGGCGTGTTGCCGGCCGCACCCAGCATCTGGGCGGCGTTGAGCCCGCCGTTGCGGGGCATCGCACCGACGAGCTGCGCGCCGACGGTGTTGGCGGCCTCGGTGAGGTAGCCGACGCTGGCGCCGGTCTGCGCTGCGATCCAGTTGGCGAGTGCGAGCAGCGCGATCGCCTGCGGGTGTTGGGCCGCCGCATTGCCGAGCAGGATCGCCTTGCGTTCGCCACTCAGCATCGACGCCGCGATGGCCTGCGCCGCGTCGGTGGCCCGACCCGCCAGCGGAGCCGTTGCGCCATTGGTGGCGCCGATCGCCGCTGCAACGTCGGCCAGCGCCTGGATCCAGCCGCTCGGGGCGACGCTGGACTGCGACGCCAGCGTCATCAGCCAGTCGTCATCGACGGCGTGGATGCTGTGCACCTGCGCACCCTTGCGTACGGCTTGGCGGATGCGCTGTGCGAACAGCGGGTGGTCCTTGCGCAGGAACGATCCGACCACCAGCACACGCTGCAGGTTCGACAGCGACGCGATCGAGGTGCCGAGCCAACGCACCGCAGGCGCAGCGCCGGCGTCGCCGAAATCGGCATGGCGGGTCCGGAAGTCGATGTTCTCGCTGCCGACCCCGCGCACCAGCTTGGCGAGCAGGTGTAATTCTTCGACGGTGCTGTGGGCGGACGCGAGCGCGCCGATGCTGTGGGCGCCGTGGTCGACCGAGATCTGCGTCAGGCCGCGACTCACGTAGTCGAGCGCGGTCGACCAGTCGACCGTCCTCCAGGCGCCGCCCTGCTTGATCATCGGTGCAGTCAGGCGGTCGGCGCTGTTCAGCGCTTCGTACGAGAAACGGTCGCGGTCGGCGATCCAGCATTCGTTGACGTCTTCGTTTTCGAGCGGCACGACCCGCATCACCCGATCGCTCTTGACCTGCACGATCAGGTTCGCGCCGACGCTGTCGTGCGGGCTCACGCTCTTGCGCCGCGAAAGCTCCCAGGTGCGGGCGCTGTAGCGGAACGGCTTGCTGGTGAGGGCGCCGACCGGGCAGACGTCGATCATGTTGCCGGAGAGCTCGGAGTCGATCGTCTCGCCGACGATGGTGGTGATCTCGGAGTGCTCGCCGCGGTGGATCATGCCGAGCTCCATCACGCCGGCCACTTCCTGGCCGAAGCGCACGCAGCGGGTGCAATGGATGCAGCGGTTCATCTCGCGCATCGAGATCAGCGGGCCGACGTCTTTCGGGAAGACGACGCGCTTGTCTTCGTCGTAGCGCGACGACGAAGCGCCGTAGCCCACCGCCAAGTCCTGCAGCTGGCATTCGCCGCCCTGGTCGCAGATCGGGCAATCGAGCGGGTGGTTGATCAGCAGGAATTCCATCACGCCCTGCTGCGCCTTCAAGGCCTTGTCGCTCTTGGTGCGGACGATCATGCCCTGCGCGACCGGCGTGGCGCAGGCCGGCATCGGCTTCGGCGCCTTCTCGATGTCGACCAGGCACATGCGGCAGTTGGCCGCGATCGTCAGCTTCTTGTGATAGCAGAAGTGCGGAATGTAGGTGCCGCACCTGTCGGCGGCATGCATCACCGTGCTGCCTTCGGGCACTGCAACCTTCTGGCCGTCGAGTTCGATTTCGATCATGAGAAA
>JANMAW010000133.1:0-6164 GCA_031360005.1 Rhizobacter sp. | reverse complement strand
CCGGGAATCGCGTCCTGCTTGATGCCGAACGAGTTGACGGCGAACGAGTGAATCACGTCGTTGGCGGTCGTGATGATGCGGATCTTCTTGTCGACCGGCACGACCAGCGGGTTGTCGACCTTGAGCAGGTAATCGTCGGCGGGCGCCGGCTTGCCCGAGTCGGACGCCTCGCGTTGCGTCACGTCGAGCGTCGAGACGAAGCCGATGCCTTCGCCCTCGCCCTTCAGGTAGTCGTAGCCCCATTTCCACTGGATTCCGGTGGCCTTGATCGTCAGGTCGGCGGCGCTGGTGTCCTTCATCGCGACGACCACCTTGGTCGCGGGCAGCGCCATCAGGATCACGATGACGAAAGGTACGATGGTCCAGATGATCTCGACCGTGGTGCTTTCGTGGAAGTTTGCGGGCTTGGCACCCTTGGACTTGCGGTGCTTGAAGATCGAATAGAACATCACCCCGAACACGCCGAGGAAGATGACCGTGCAGATCACCAGCATGAAGTAGTGCAGCCAGCGCTGGTCGGCGGCGATCTGGGTGACCGGTGGGTGCAGGTCGAGCTGGTTCACGGCCGGGCCGCCCGGCAGACTGTTGACCGCGACGGCGGCGTGGCTCGCGAGCAGCGCGCCCAGGGTCGCGCCGAGTTGCCCGGCGCGCTGCCAAAGTGCTTTCATCGTCTTCATGGTTGCCGCTTCAGTGTTCGGATGGTTGCTGCAATTCATCGAGGGGCGCCGAGCCCGAGCCCGTCTGGCCGCAACGCCCGGCGCAATTCGTCGGCGAGATGGCGACGCAACTCGGGGCGGATGAAACGCCCGACCGCGATCCGCTGTCCCTGCCCCGATAACTCGATCAGCGACTCGTCGCCATGCTCGGGCTCGATGCGCACCCAGGCCGGCGCGAACTCGACCCGCTCGACGTGCCGGCCGAACACATGTTCAACCGTCAGGCGGCCAGGTTGCAGCCGGATGCTCTCGCTGTCGGTGGCATGGCGCGAATAGATGAGCAGCGCGCCGCCGACAGCGACCACCTCGAGCCATGCGAACGGCATCACCAGCGTGGCGCCCTGGGTCCAGAAAAGCAACGCGATGCCCAGCGACAGCAGCGACAGCGACGCGTAGAACATCATCATCTGGCGCGGTGTCACCGAGCAGTTGCGCTTCAGCAGCCACTGCACCGAGCCTTCTTCCGGACCCGACTCGGCGCCGAAGCGCAACGGCCCGGTCGCTGCCGCAACGGCGATGCGAGGGTGAGAAAGGGTTGCTGACATCCCGCGTGAGTGCCTCGAAAAACGCCACCTGACCGAAATTTGTCGACGCCGAAACAGGTCCGCCGCCAGCGCGAGAGTCTAGCGTAGAGGCTGGGGACGTTCAGGCCGGGCGTGGCCTGAACGCACCATCGCGCGCATGTCGTCGAGCGACACGGTCGTGGTCTCGCGGCGGCGGATGCGCGGCGCGGCCTTGAAGGCATGGCCGTAGGCCACCTCGAAACTCAGACCGAGCGTGCCGTCGGCAGCGGCGAGCGATCCGAGCTCGAGCTCCAGCAGTGCACGCCAGCGCGGCGTGCGCAGGCCGGCGCCGCGGTCCGGCGCGGTGTTGCCGCCGAGCGAGCGCAACTCGGCCAGCATCGCGCGCGGGTTGTCCCAGCTCAGAGTCAGCGTCTCCTGGTCCATCACCGGATCGGCGAAGCCCGCCCGCACCAGCATGTCGCCGAGATCGTGCATGTCGATGAACCCCGGTGTCGGTGCCGGCCAACCCATGCGCTGGTACAGCGCGCGCAATTCCCGCAGAGTGCCCGGGCCGAGGCACGAGAACATCACGAAGCCGTCGACCTGCAGCAACTGGTGCCAGCGCTCGAACAGCGGGATCGGGTCGACGACCGCGTGCAACATCATGTTGGCCCAGATCAGCCCGGCACCCGGCTCGATCTCGTCCGAATCAACGATGACACTGACGGCGCCCCCGCTGCGGCGCAGCGCCGACCACCAAGGCCGCTGTGCCTGCGCGCGGCTGCGCGCCGCCCACGCCGCGTCGGGCTCGACTTGCACGCGCCGGGCCTGCGGGTAGGCCTGCTCGAGCAACCCGGCACCGGCACCGAGAAAACTCCACCAGTCCAGCACCCGCTCGGGCCGGCGCAGGATCAGCTGCAGCTTCTCTGCCATCCGCCGCGCCACCTCGCCGTGCAGCCACGGCGACTGCGGGGCCCGTGCGAGGCGTCGCAGCGCGGCCCGCACCGCGATCGGGTCGAGGCGACGGGCGTCGGTGGCGCAGAGTGAGGGCATCAGCCCCAGTATATTGAGACGTGATGTTCACCCGCCTGCTCGACGCCACCGTTGCTGCCCGCGTGCGCGCCGCAGGGCGCCTGCCCAGCCTGTGCGCCGTCTGCCGCGGCTGGGGTGTGCAGCGTGTATGCGGCGATTGCGTGCAACGTTTCGCTCCCGAGGTCGCGCGCTGCCGCCGTTGCGCGTTGCCGGTGCCGGCTGGCGCCGAGGTGTGTGGTGCGTGCCTGACCGATCCGCCGCCGTTCGCGCGTACCCTTGCCGCGGTAGCGTATGGCCATCCTTGGGACGGCCTGATCACCCGCTTCAAGTTCCACGCCGCGCTCGATCTCGCGCCGGCGCTGACGCAGCGCCTGCTCACCGCCTTCCGGCGCGCCGACACGGCGCCGCCGACCTGGCTGCTGCCGGTGCCGCTGAGCGACGCGCGCCTGCGCGAGCGCGGCTACAACCAGGCGTGGGAGCTGGCCCGGCGCCTCGGTGATTCACTGAGATGCCCGACCGATGCACGGCTGCTGCTGCGCGTGAAGGACACGCCGCACCAGCTCGCCTTTCCGCCCGAGAAGCGTTCGGGCAACGTGCGCGCCGCTTTCGCGGTCGAGCCGCGCCGCATCGACGAGCTGCGCGGTCGCAGCGTCACGCTGGTCGACGACGTGATGACCACCGGCGCGACCGCGGCCGAAGCAAGCCGGACGCTGCTGCAGGCGGGCGCGAGCGAGGTCAGCGTGTGGGTCGTGGCACGCACGTCGCGCAACGACACCGCATGACGCTCCCCGGCGAGAGCCGCAGCGACGAGAATTTCGCCCCATGTTCAACATCGTCCTCGTGCACCCGGAGATCCCACCGAACACCGGCAACGTGATTCGCCTCGCGGCCAACACCGGTTGCGCGCTGCACCTGATCGAGCCGCTCGGCTTCTCAATGGACGACAAGCAGCTCAAGCGCGCCGGGCTCGATTACCACGAGTTCGCGCCGGTGCGACGGCATGCGTCGTGGCGCGACTTCCTCGACGAATCGCGCCCCGATGCGTCGCGCCTCTTCGCGTTCACGACGCGGGGTAGCCGGCCGTACGCCGAAGTGGCATGGCGGGTAGGCGACTGGCTGGTGTTCGGATCGGAAACCGCTGGCCTGCCCGCCGACGTGCGCGCTTCATTCGCTGCGTCGCAATGCCTGCGCTTGCCGCTTCGCCAGGGCCAGCGCAGCCTGAACCTGAGCAATGCAGTGGCGGTCGCGGTGTTCGAGGCGTGGCGGCAGAACGGCTACGCGGGAGGCGCCTGAGCGGCCGCACCGGCCACCGCATCGCCGACCCGCTTCACGCGCCGCAGCGCTCGCTCATTCAGGTTGGACACCCGCGGCCTGGATGACCCTCGCCCAGCGCTCGCGCTCGGTCTTCATCAGCCCCGCCAGCGCCTCGGGCGCGGTGCCGGCGGCGCTGAAATATTGACCGAGCATCTTCGAGCGCACCTCGTCGCTGCGGATGATGCGGATCAGCTCGCGCGACACCCGATCGACGATCGCCTTCGGCGTGCCGGCCGGGGCAAGCACCGCCTGCCACGAGATCGCCTCAAATCGGGCGTAGCCCTGCTCGACGAAGCTCGGGTATTCCGGCAGCGATCCCGAACGGCCGAGCGTCGTGACGCCGAGGGCTTTCAGCTTGCCGGCCCGGATCTGACCGATCGCGATGCCGGGCACCATGAAGCCCGCCTGCACCTGGCCCGCGAGGATCGCATTGACGACCTGCGGGAAGCCCTGGTACGGCACGTGGACGAGGTCGAGCCCGGCGCGCGTCTTGAACAGCTCCATCGCCAGATGCGAGGCGCTGCCGTTGCCGACGCTGCCGTAGTTGAGTTCGCCCTTCCTCGCCTTCGCGATGCGGACGAAATCCGCGAGCGTGTCGGCGCCGAGCTTCGGATCGACCACCAGCAGATTCGGCGAGGTCGCGACGAGGGTGACCGGCACGAGCTCGCGCGCCGGGTCGTAGTTCAGGCTCTTGCTGAGCAGCGGCGCCGTCACCAAAGGGCCCTGGATCGTGAACAGGAAGGTGTAGCCGTCGCCCTGCGCCTTCGCGACGATGCGGGTGCCGACGTTGCCGCCGGCACCCGGCTTGTTGTCGACGATCACGGTCTGACCCAGCGCCTGCCCGAGCGGTTCGGCCACGAGGCGCGCGATGATATCGGGCGAACTGCCGGGCGGGAACGGCACGACCAGCCTGATCGGCCGGATCGGCCAGGCCTGTGCCGACACCGGCGACCCGGACATCGGCAACGCCAGCCCGGCAGCAGCGGCGAGCGTGGACTGCAGGAAGCTGCGGCGTTGCATCGGGCTCGTCTCCCTCAGGATTCGGGCCGCGCGCCGCGGCCCATCAGTTGTTCGAGGGCCTGCGCCGGCGTGATGCGGGCTTCGAGCACCGCGACCACGGCCTGCGTGATCGGCATCTCCACGCCGAGGACCTGCGCCCGCCTGAGCACCATCGGCGCGCTGCTCACGCCTTCGGCCACATGACCGAGCTCGGTGAGGATGCGCCCGAGCGGCAACCCTTGCGCCAGCAGCCGCCCGACATTCCGGTTGCGCGACAGGTCACCGGTGGCGGTAAGAACCAGGTCGCCGAGGCCCGACAGCCCGGTGAAGGTTTCGGCCCGCGCCCCGAGCGCCAACCCCAGACGGGTCATTTCGGCCAAGCCGCGCGTGATCAGCGCGGCACGTGCATTGAGCCCCAGACCGACCGAGCCACCGTCGCGCCCGGGCATGCCGTCGGCGATGCCGGTGGCGATCGCGAGCACGTTCTTGACCGCGCCGCCGACCTCGACGCCGACCGGATCGTCGGAGGTGTACAGGCGCAGGCTGTCGCTGTGCAGCGCATCGACCGCCTCCCGGCACAGCGCCGCGTCGGCGCTCGCGGCGACCAGTGCGGTCGGCTGGCCGAGTGCGACCTCGATCGCGAAGCTCGGCCCCGACACCACACCCACCCGCATCGCGCCGTCGACCGCGACGGCGATTTCGTGGCCGAGCATCCCGCTGCGTTGCTCGAAGCCCTTGCACAGCCACAGCACACCCGGTGCACGGGTGCCGATGCGGCGCAGCATCTCGTCCAGCGCCGCCATCGGCGTCGCGACGATCACGAGGCCGTCGCGCGCATGCGCGAGTGCCGCGTCGAGATCGGCATCGATGTGCAGCGATCGTGGCAGCGCGACCCCGGGCAGGTAGCGCGAATTCGCCCGAGTCGCGTGCATTTGCGCGGCCTGCGCCGCATCGCGTGCCCACAGCCGGGTGGGATGGCGCGCCGCGGTGCTCACCGCCAGCGCGGTGCCCCACGCACCGGCCCCCAGCACCGTGAGGTTCATGGCGCTGAAACGTCGCGGCGTCAGTGGGCGCTGGTGATGATGCCCGAGCCGTTGCCTTGCACGGCCTGCGCCTGCTGGGCCTCGAACATCGCCTGGAAGTTGACTTCCGAGAGCAGCACCGGCGGGAAGCCGGCGCGCGTGCAGACATCGGAGACGATCGCTCGCAGGTACGGGTAGATGATGCCCGGGCAGGCGATGCCGATGATCGGCTGCAGCTGGTCTTCGGGGATATTGCGGATCTCGAAGATGCCCCCCTGCTTGGCCTCGACGAGGAATAGCACCTTGTCGTTGACCTTGGTGGTGACGGTGGCCGTGACGGTGACTTCGTAGACGCCGTCGCCAATCGGCGCCGCGCCCAGGCCGAGGTTGATCTCGACCTGCGGCTGGCCCTGCTCAAGCAGGATCTGCGGCGAGTTGGGTTGCTCGAGCGACAGATCCTTCAGGTAGATGCGCTGGATCTGGAACACCGGGTTGTCGTCAGCCATGGGGATCTCGGGTTGAATGGGAAGCTCACCCGCCGAATGCAGCGGGCTGTCTGCGGCGGCGATTATCACCGG
>JANMAW010000126.1:0-3903 GCA_031360005.1 Rhizobacter sp. | reverse complement strand
TTGCGCTCACCGTGCGCACGGTCGAAGGTCCCGGCAACCTGCTGCCCGGCGTCACGTCGGGCTACGCCTCGCTGAGTGGCCTGCGCAGCCAGCACAGCGATCCGGTCACGCATTCCTTCGCCGGCGACGATACGGGCTCCGACACTGACAGCGGCATCGACGGCGGCACCGGACTGCGCTCGAGGCGCAGCGCGACGACGTCGCTTGGCGGGCCGACCACGTCCCCGGGCATGCGCAGCCTCGATTCGCGATTCGACCCGCCGGGCGCTCGGCCCGATGCGCAACTGATGGCGATGTTGCGGCGCCTCAGCGCGGTGGCGGTGCCCGCTCCGTTCGAGGGGGGAACACACCGCCCGGGCCGCGGCGATTTGGCTGCGAGCGGCCCCGCCAGTGGCACCGGCGCAATGGCATTCACGACGGCAGCGGACGCCGCACGGGACGCGGGTGGGCCGGTGTACCCGGGGGACGCGCTGACCGGCCCGATGGCGGTGAACCTGATACGGGCCCACCGCGAAGAGTTGCTGCAGGCCTCGGGCGGCAGGATCGATCACATGGTGATCGATGTCGTTGGCAGCCTGTTCGACCAGATTCTGTCCGACAGCCGGGTGCCGCCGCACCTGGCACGCCAGATCGCGCGCCTGCAGCTGCCCGTGCTGCGGGTGGCGCTGCGCGATGCAAGTTTTTTCTCGTCGCGCCGCCACCCGGTGCGCCGTTTCGTCAATCGCATCGCGTCGCTCGCCTGCGCGTTCGACGATTTCGATGTAGATCCGGGCAGGCAATTCCTGATCCGCGTCGGCGAGCTGGTCCAGCAAATCGTCGATGGCGACTTCGACCAGGTCGCCCTGTACACCGCCAAGCTGGAAGCGCTCGAAGTCTTCATATCGGAACAGGCCGTCAGCGCGACACCACAGCAGGCCGCGGTCACGACCTTGCACCGCAAGGAGTCGGAACTGCGGCTGCAGCAACGCTATACGTTGCAGCTGCACGGGGCGCTGTCGGCTCTGCCGCTGGCGCCCTGCCTTCGGGATTTCCTTCCCGAGATCTGGAGTCAGGCGCTGGTGCTCGCATCGACCCGCGACGGCCCCGCTTCGGACCGCGCGCAACGCTACCGGCGCGTCGCTCGGGAACTCGTGATGAGCGTGCAGCCGAAGGGCTCGACGGCATTGCGCAAGGGTTTCCTGATGCGGCTGCCGGCGCTGATGAAGGACCTGAACGAAGGTCTGCTGCTCATCGGCTGGCCCGAATTCGCGCAGCGCGAATTTTTTGCCAGGTTGCTGCCCGCACAGGCCGAATCCCTGAAAGCTCAACCGCTGTCCGAGCTCGACCACAACATGATGGTCAAACAACTGGAGGCGGTGTTCAATATCCCTGTGCCCGGCACCGAATCGCTGTCGCCTGCAGACGCGGTGCCCGATGTCGATGCCGAAACCATTGCCCGACGCTTTTCGGCCGACGAAGCCGCGCACGTCGGGCTGGTGCTCGAGGGCGCGGTCGATTGGTCGGACGACATCGACATCGATCTGGCGGCGGCAGCGGCCGCAGAGGCCGATCCCGAATCCGACGCCCCGCCGGACGATTCAGCATCCGCCGGCCTGGGGCTGGGGATCGACCTCGCGCAGGATCTGAACCTGGACCTGACCCACCCCGAGCCACCCGAGCCGACCCACGGCCCGCAATTGATGGATCACATCCATCTCGGCTTCGCCTACCAGATGTTGCTGAGGAATGAGTGGCAAAAGGTGCGTCTCGCGCATGTAAGTGCGGGCCGCAGTTTCTTCGTCTTCACGCGTGGCCGCCAGCACCAGGAAACGATTTCGATGACCGCGCGAATGGTGGCGCGCATGTGCGAAGCCGGCCGCATGCGCGCCGTCGAAAGCACCTACCTGATGGAGCGCGCGACGTTGCGGGCACGCAAGCAGTTGGCCGTTCTGTCCGAGTCAACCCGGCACTGAGCCCGCGCATGGGGCAGCACCTGCGTGCTGACCCATGGCTGGCGAAGGACCAGGCGCCTGCAAGCGACTGGGCTGAGTCCACGCGTCGGGCAGCACCTGCGTGCCGACCCGTGGCCGGCCAAGGATCAGGCGCGCCCGTACGGCCGCGTCAGATCGATGCGAGCCTGCGCGCCATGCGCAGCGCGGCGCGCAGGCTCGACGCATCGGCGCGGCCGGTACCGGCGATGTCGAACGCGGTGCCGTGGTCCGGGCTGGTGCGAACGAACGGCAGCCCGAGCGTGACGTTCACGCCGTGCTCCACGCCCAGGTACTTCACCGGGATCAGGCCCTGATCGTGCGTCATCGCGATCACGATGTCGAACTCCCCCGGGTGACCGGCTGCATCGCGCGCGCGCATGAAAACCGTGTCGGGCGCGAACGGGCCGCGCGCATCGATGCCCTCGGCACGCGCCGCCTGCACCGCCGGGCCGATGATGCGAATCTCTTCATCGCCGAACAGCCCGCCTTCGCCAGCGTGCGGGTTCAGGCCGGCGACGCCGATGCGCGGCGCGGGGTTGCCCCAGCCTGCCGCGCTGCGGTGCGCGATGCGCAGCGTCTGCAGCACCGCGTCGAAGGTCACCGCGTCGATCGCGCGTCGCAATGACAGGTGGATCGTCACCAGCACGGTGCGCAACTCGTCATTGGCCAGCATCATGCGCACCGGCGGCGGCTCTGCGCCCGCGGCGCACTGCGCCTGCAGCATCTCGGTGTGGCCGGGGTAGCCCACGCCGGCTGCCGCCAGTGCCTCCTTGTGGATCGGCGCGGTGACGATGGCGGCGACTTCGCCCGCCAGCGCCAGTTCGGCGGCGCGAACGATGCAGGCCGCGGCGGCCGCGCCGGCGCGTGCATCGACGCGGCCCAGCGGTGCGGCCAGCACATCGGCGGGAACGCCCGCGACCTGCAGCACCGGCATGCAGTTCGGCGGCACGCACCAGGCGTCGGCGACGCTGTCGACCTGCGCGATGGCCAGCATCCCACCGGTGAATCCGGCCGCGCGGCGCAGCACCTCGACATCGCCGAGCACCACGCAGCCCGAGCTCTCGGGGCTTCGATACAGCATCGCGATGATTTCGGGGCCGATGCCGCACGCGTCGCCCATCGTCAGCGCCAACGGTCGTTGTTGCGTCGGTGATCTCGATGCGCGGCTCATGCCGCATTGTCGCGAATCCGATCCGGCGCCGACGCGCCGCATCGCGGCTTCGCGGATAATTCGCGCATCGTCCGCGGCCGCCAGTACCGGCCCGGCTTCGATGCCGGCGCGTCGCGCCACCACACGGATCTTCATGCGCAGAACCTGGCTCTTCTTTTCGCAGGCCGTCACCGTCGCGGTGGCGGTGCTGTTCGTCGTCGCGACGCTGAAGCCCGAGTGGGTGCAGCGCGAGACCGTCGCGCAAGTGCCCAGCGTCGTCTCGATCGCCGCCGGCCCGGCGCAACCGCTGCCGGCGGTGCTCGCAGGTGGCGCAGTCACCAGCTACAGTGCCGCGGCCAGGCGCGCCTCGCCGGCGGTGGTCAGCATCACCGCGAGCAAGGCTCCGGCGCGCCGTCCGCGCGGCGACGATCCGGTGTTCGAGTTCTTTTTCGGCGAACGCTCGCGTCAGTTGCAGGGCGAACGACAGGTCGGCCTGGGCTCGGGCGTGATCGTTTCGAGCGCAGGCTACCTGCTGACCAACAACCACGTCATCGATGGCGCAGACGACATCGAGGTCATGCTGGCCGACGGCCGCCAGGCCCGTGCCAAGCTCGTCGGCACCGACCCGGAGTCGGACGTCGCGGTGCTGAAGATCGAACTCGATCGCTTGCCCGCAATCAGCTTCGGCGATGCCGACAAGTTGCAGGTCGGCGACGTGGTGCTGGCCATCGGCAACCCGTTCGGTGTGGGGCAGACGGTGACATCGGGCATTGTCAGCGCACT
>JANMAW010000559.1:0-3695 GCA_031360005.1 Rhizobacter sp. | reverse complement strand
GCGCGCACCAGCTGCGCGGCTTCTGCCTCCGCGTCGGGATGCTCGTCGAGCAGTTGAACAATGGACGCCGCCGCCGTGCGCGCGTCCAGCACGCCGGTCTTCATGGGCCGAGCAGGAACTCCCGCACGACCGCGACCTGGTTGTCGGCCACCAGCGTCGGGACATGGCCGATGCCCGCGAACTCGTGCAAGCGCGCCTTCGGGCCGCGCTGCGTCATCGCCAGCGCGGTCTCGGGCGCCAACAGATCCGACTCGGCGCCGCGCAGCAGTAGCGTCGGGCAGCGGATCGCGTCGTAAGCCGCCCAGGTCAGCGCTGTGCCGCCCGCGGCCATCGCGGGGGTGATGGCCTTGAACGACAGCGCGATGTTCAGGTCGTAGTGCGGAACGAAGCCGTCGCCATCGGGCTTGAGCATCGGCAGCGTCAACGCCATCCATTGCTCGCGGGTGTGCGGCCCGAAGCCGGGTGAAATGCTCAGCAGGTAGTCGGCCGCCTCGTCGACGGTGCGCCAGCGCAAGGGCTTGCCGAGGTAGGCGCCGATCCGGGTGATCGCCTCGAACTGGATCGCCGGGCCGACGTCGTTGAGCACCAGCCGGCTGATCGGTGACTGCGCCAGCGAGGCCAGCCCGATCCCGATCAGTCCGCCCATCGAAGTGCCGACCCAATGCAGCGTTTGGGCGTCGAGCCGCGCCAGCAGCGTGACCATGTCGGCGACGTAGGCGGGTATCTGATAACCCTTCGGATCAGCCAGCGCATCCGATCGCCCGCGCCCGACCACATCGGGGCAGACCACTCGGTACTCAGCGCTCATCGCCCGCGCCAGCACGTCGAAGTCACGGCCTTGCCGCGCCAGCCCGTGCACGCACACCAGCACACGCGGGTTGGCAGCGTCACCCCATTCCCAATAGGCCATGCGGTGCAGGCCTCGGCCGTCCAGGCATTGCACGTGGGTCAGTCGCGGTTCGCTCATGTTCTTGCTTCGCTTTGCGATGGGCCATCCATCGTAAGGCAAGGCCGGCACGCGCTGTTCGCGCCCCTCGCTCGCCGCCCGCCTTACTTCATCATCTGCACCGTGCCCCCGACGTTCACCGTGACCGTGCCCTTGCCCGGCTCGACCGGCAGCGCCTCTTCAGACGCGACCGACATCGCCCTCGCCTGCATCATCATCACCGGCCGTCCGGGGCCGGGCTCGCTGGTGCTGACGTTCACTTCGCGGATCGCGTAGCCCGAATAGCCGAACTGGGTCGCGTACTCGGCCGCCTTGGCGCGGTAGCGCGCGATCGCCTGCGCGGAGACGTCGCTCTCGGACTTCTCACGCAACTCACGCGACAGGTTGTAGCCCACGCGATTGATCGTCAGCGTCGTGATGCGACCGCTCAACTGGCCGATGGCCTGCAGGTCGCGCCCCTCGACGATCAATTCGGCGCTGCCTTGCCAGCCGCTGACGACGCCCTTGTTGGTGTAGCGCGGCGCCAGCGAGAAGTTGCCGGTCTGAACCTCGACCTGCCCCGGCCGCGCCGCTTTCTTCGCCTCGATCAATGCGGCATCGAGCGCCTGCTTCAGCTGCGACTGCACGCTTGCCGCATCGAGGCCCTCTCGCGTGGTGTTGAAGGTCACGCTCAGGAGGTCTTTCGTGATCTCGACGCTGGCGCTGCTCGACAGGCTCACCACGCCCTGTGGCGGCGGGGTGTCGGCGGCCCAGGCGAGCGGGGCGGCGAGCGCGAAGCACCAGACCGCGAGCGGTCGTGTCGATTGAAAAAACATCGTCGGTCCTTCCAGGCGGTGTGCGCGGCGTAGCAGACGAAATTGTCTGAAACGTCACGGATTCAGCGTTATACGTTCGATGCCGGCGACCGGCCTGAGCCGTCGCGCCGGCAGAGTTGTAACAGCTGGTCAGGGCAACAGGATTGATGCGCAATCGCCGCCAGAATCGCCGCTGTTACAAGTTTGGAGTTCAAGAATGAGTACCGCTGCCAACCCGCGCCCGGATCGAATCGTCGTCGTCGATGACGATGCGCGCATCCGCGACCTGCTGCGCCGCTACCTGACGCAGGAGGGTTTCGAAGTGCTGCTGGCCGAAGACGCGAAGGCACTGAACCGGCTGCTGACCCGCGAGACCGTGCACCTGATCGTCCTCGATCTGATGCTGCCCGGCGAAGACGGCCTGTCGATCTGCCGCCGCCTGCGCGCCGCCAACGATGTGACGCCGATCATCATGCTGACTGCGAAGGTCGAAGACGTCGACCGCATCGTCGGCCTCGAAGTTGGCGCCGACGACTACCTGCCCAAGCCATTCAACCCACGCGAACTCCTCGCACGCATCCATGCGGTGCTGCGGCGCCGCCCGACGCTCGAGGCCCCGGGCGCGCCGGCACTCGAGGCGCAGACGGTGAGCTTCGGCCCCTTCGAGTTCGACCTCGCACTGCGCCGCCTGTCGAAGGAAGGCGAACAAATCGCGTTGACCACCGGCGAGTTCTCGATGCTGAAGGCGCTCGTGCGCCACCCCCGCCAGCCGCTGTCGCGCGACAAACTGGCCCAGCTCGCCCGCGGTCGCGAGTTCGAGCCCTTCGACCGCAGCCTCGATGTGCAGATCTCGCGGCTGCGCAAGATGATCGAACCCGACCCGGCGCAGCCTCGCTACATTCAGACCGTGTGGGGCGTAGGCTACGTGTTCGTGCCGGACGGCACGCCCTGAGCCGCCGAATTGCGCGTGCCGGCTCCTTCGGGAGCCATTTTCTTGTCGGTTAGCCTGCCTCGTCGATGACACCGCAACACGTCGCGCTCAGCCTGTTCTGGCGCACCTTTTTCCTGATCGCGCTGCTGCTGGCCAGCGGCGTGGTCGCATGGACACAGACGTTTCGCGCACTCGAGTTCGAGCCGCGCGCCACGCAGGCCGCGCAGCAGATCGCCAGCCTGGTGAAACTCGCGCGCGCCGCGCTGCAGTCCAGCGACGGCATCAACCGCGTCGCGCTGATCAAGGGCATCTCGAACCAGGAGTCGCTGAAGCTGGCGCCGCGCGAGCCGGGCGATAAATGGGAAGCCTACGAAGTCGATCGCATCTCGCGCGCGATAGGTCACGAGCTGCGTTCGCAGCTCGGCCCCGACACGCTGGTGGCGAGTTCGGTGAACGGATCGCCCGGCCTGTGGGTCGGCTTCTCGATCGAAAAAGACCCGTACTGGCTGCAGGCCGACCCGACGCGTGAGGGCCCGATGTCGTGGAACACGATCACGCTGTGGGTCAGCATCGCGCTGCTCGCCACCGTGCTCGGCTCGACCACGATCGCCAGGCTCATCAACCAGCCGCTGAAGGAACTCTCGTTCGCCGCCAGCCGCATCCGCGAGGGCGAGTTCGATTCGCGCCTCGACGAGAACACGCTGACGAGCGAGATCCGCCAGGTCAACATGGGCTTCAATCGCATGGCACGCGAGCTCGCGAAGGTCGAGCAGGACCGTGCGGTGATGCTCGCCGGCATCTCGCACGACTTGCGCACGCCACTGGCGCGCTTGCGTCTCGAGGCCGAGATGAGCGTGCAGGACGAGGAAGCCAAGCACAACATGGCGCTCGACATCGACCAGCTCGACGCGATCATCGACAAGTTCATGGATTACGCGCGCCCCGGCCAGAGCAAGCTGTCGCCGGTGCACCTGAGCAGCGTCGTCGACCGCGAGATGGCGGCGTTCCGCGACCCCAGCCAGAT
>JANMAW010000083.1:0-1598 GCA_031360005.1 Rhizobacter sp. | reverse complement strand
TGCACTCGGCGGCGCGCGGCCGAACTTCGACGCCGAGATCGACGCGCGCAAGCAGGAAGCGCGCAGCAACCTGAACCTGCTGTCGCTGCCGCCCGACATCGAGACCGCGTTGTGGCGAACGCTCGAGATCAGCTATTTCGCTCGCCACGATGCGCCGGACATTGCCTGGCATGCGCGCTCGCTGGATGGCTTGGTCGATGCGAAGCAGGCCGTCGTTCGGGCCCGGCTGTCGGCGCTCGGTGAAGGGCTGCAGGTGCTCGTCTACGCGCCTGACAGCGCCGACCTGTTCGCGCGCATCTGCGGTTACTTCGACGGCGCGGGCTTCGACATTCTCGACGCCAAAGTTCACACCACGCGCACTGGCTATGCGCTCGACACCTTCCAGGTGACGAGCCGCCAGCCGGAGCAACATTACCGTGACCTGATCTCGCTGGTCGAGAACCGCCTGGCGCTGGCGCTGGCGTCCGAGGGGCCGCTGCCGGAGCCGAGCCGCGGTCGCATCTCGCGCCGCGTCAAATCGTTTCCGGTCACCCCGCGCGTCACCTTGCGGCCCGACGAACGGGCCCAGCGCTGGCTGCTCGGTGTGTCGGCGAGCGACCGGCCAGGGCTGCTGTACGCCATCGCGCGGGTGCTGGCGCGCCACCACATCAACCTGCAGTTGGCGAAGATCACGACGCTCGGCGAACGGGTCGAAGACACCTTCCTGATCGACGGCTCGGCACTGCAGCGCAACCGCGCGCAGCTCGACATCGAAGGCGAACTGCTGGACGCGATCGCTGCATGATCGTCAATATCGGCGCCGACGACGCGCTGGCCCGCTTACGCTCGCCCGACGATCCGTTCGACGCCGTGATCGACGCGCGCTCGCCCGGCGAGTTCGCGCTCGACCGCCTGCCCGGCGCCGTCAACTGGCCGAGCCTCGACGACGAAGAACGCGCGCTGGTCGGGACCGAGTACAAGCAGATGGCGCCATTTCTCGCGCGCAAGAGGGGCGCGGTGCTGGTGGCGCGCAACATCGCCGCGCACATCGAGCGCGAGCTGGTCGACACGCCGAAGCAATGGCAGCCGCTCGTCTACTGCTGGCGCGGTGGCCAGCGCAGCGGCGCGCTGGCGATGGTGCTCGGGCAGATCGGCTTTCGCGTCCACCTGCTCGAAGGCGGCTACCGCGCCTACCGGCGCAGCGTGGTCACGGCGCTCGACACATTGCCGGCGCGGCTCGACTTTCGCGTCGTCTGCGGCACCACCGGTTCCGGCAAGAGCCGGCTGCTCGCGGCGTTGGCCGCGCAAGGCGCGCAGGTGCTCGACCTCGAAGCGCTGGCGAACCACCGCGGCTCGGTGCTTGGCCTGGTGCCCGGCAGCCCGCAGCCGACGCAAAAGCAGTTCGACTCGCGGCTATGGTGGGCGCTGACCGGGTTCGACACGGAACGATCGGTCTGGGTCGAGAGCGAAAGCAAGAAGGTCGGCGAGCTGCGTGTGCCCGAAGCGCTGATCCAGCGCATGCGCAGTGCGCCGTGCGTTCGGCTGGAGCTGCCGGTCGAAGCGCGCGTCAAGCTGCTGCTCGAAGACTACGATTTCTTCGTCAAGGACGTGCCGGCGTT
>JANMAW010000557.1:0-2503 GCA_031360005.1 Rhizobacter sp. | reverse complement strand
GCAGCGCCGCACGCACTTGACGATGTTCTCGGCCGCGCTCTGCGCGCCGGTGACGATGTGCACCTTGACCTCGAGCCGGCCGCCGCTCATGCCGATCGGCTCCTTGACCTCGTGGCCGTCGATCACGAACTCCTGCGGCTCGACCAGCAGCAGCCGCTGGTCGTTCGGGATGTTGATCGCCTTCGCGGTCTCGACCACCCGCGCGACGTCGACCGGCGTCACCTCCTTGTCGCGAACGATCACCATGCCGGTCGAGTTCTGGCCGCGGATGTGGCTGCCGGTGATGCCGGTGTAGACGCGCGTGATCTTGCAGTCGGCCATCATCTCGGCCTCCTTCAGCGCCTGCTGGATTGACTGCACGGTCGCGTCGATGTTCACGACCACGCCGCGTTTCAGGCCGTGCGTTGGTGCGCTGCCGAGGCCGGCGATGCGCAGTTCGCCGTCCGGCATCACTTCGGCCACGACCACCATGATCTTCGCGGTGCCGATGTCGAGGCCGACCACCAGATCCTTGTATTCCTTGGCCATGTCAGATCTCCCGCCCGTCCGTCATGGGCCACGAACCGGGCCGTTCCCGGCCCCGGGGGATCTGCGCCCCCTCGGCGGGATGCGAACATCGCGAGCGTGGGTATTTCATCGTCATCCCTATTTCTTCTGGGGTTTGGCGGCAGGTTCGGCCGACGTGGAAACGCCCTTCAGCCGCACCGCATAGCCTTCGTTGTGGCGCAGGTCGGCGCTCAGCAGCGGGTGTTGCTGGTACAGCCCCTTGACGTCGGGCAGCGTGCTGACGAAGCGCCGCGTGCGCGCGATCAACTCGTCGTCGCTGCCGCGGCCGAGTTCGACCTCGGCACCTGTGTCGAGCGCGACACGCCATGAGCCGCGCCCCGACAATTCGAGCGTCTCGATGTGCGCGTCGATCTTTGCCATTTCCGGCTGCAGCCTGGTCAGCACCGCCAGCATCCGCGCTGACGCGCCTTCGGGCCCGCGCAACGTCGCCATCGCGTCGTCTTCGACGTCGCCGAGATTCGCTTCGAACACTTCGCCGAAGCTGTTGACGAGCTTGTCGGCGGGCTCGTCCGCGCGCGCAGTATTCGCCCACAACGCGACCGCGCGATGCTCTTGCAGCTGCACCCGCAGGCGATTCGGCCAGACGCGCCGCACCACCGCCTGGCGCACCCACGGCACCGACTCGAAGGCCCGCCGGCCGGCGCCCAGATCGATCGTGAAGAAGTTGCCGGCCAGCTTCGGTGCGGCGTTGGCGCGGATCGTCAGCACGCTGTTGTGCGCCAGATCGCCTTCGACCGTGATGCGCTGCACCGCGAACACCGGCCAGCGCGTCACCCACATCAGCGCCAGCGCCGCGAGCGCCACCGCGCCGATCGCGCCGAGCAGCAGCGCGGTCAGGTTCATCAGCCGGATGTCGGCCGGCAGCGGGAGCGCAGGGGCGAGTGGTGGGACCATGTTGTTTTCAGGGCGGCGCGGGCGAAACGTCGAGAGCCGCGTTCGCGACGAGGTGAACACACAGCGCCTCGTAACTGATGCCGTCGGCCTTCGCCGACATCGGCACCAGCGAGTGCGTCGTCATGCCCGGAGACGTGTTCATCTCGAGCAGGAAGGGCTTGCGGTCGGCTGCGCGGATCATCAGGTCGGCGCGGCCCCAGCCGCGGCAGCCGAGCGTGCGATACGCCTGCATGACGATGCGCTGGACCTCGCGCTCCTCGGCTTCGGGCAGGCCGCTCGGGCACTGGTACTTCACCTCGTCGGTGAAGTACTTGTTCTGGTAGTCGTAGGCCCCTTCGGGCGCGACGATCCTGATGACCGGCAGCGCGTGCGCGGCTTCGCCCTCGCCGAGCACCGGGCAGGTCACCTCTTCGCCGTCGATGAACTCCTCGCACAGCACGTCGGCGTCGTATTTCGCGGCGAGCTCGACCGCGGCCTGCATCTGCGAGTAACCGGCGACCTTGCTGATGCCGATCGACGAACCTTCGCGTGGCGGCTTCACGATCAGCGGCAGGCCGAGCTCGTCGGGCACGCTGCGGATGCGCCCGGGCGCGCGGTTGCCGGGCGCGAGCCACACGTAACGTGGCGTCGGCAGGCCTTCGGCGATCCAGACGCGCTTCGTCATGACCTTGTCCATCGCGATCGCCGACGCGAGCACGCCCGAGCCGGTGTACGGGATGCCCAGCAGCTCGAGCGCGCCCTGCACCGTGCCGTCTTCGCCGTGCCGGCCGTGCAGCGCGATGAAGCAGCGCGCGAAGCCTTCGCGCTTCAACTCGACCAGCTCGCGCTCGGCCGGGTCGAACGCATGCGCATCGACGCCCTGCGAGCGCAGCGCGGCGAGCACGCCGGTGCCCGACATCAATGAAATCTGGCGCTCGGCCGAGCTGCCGCCCATCAGCACGGCGACCTTGCCGAGGGCTTTCACATCCACGTTCATGCGACCCCCTCCCTGTTCAGCATCTCGGCGACCTGCCCGGGCACGTTGCCGATCGAGCCGGCGCCC
>JANMAW010000633.1:0-4398 GCA_031360005.1 Rhizobacter sp. | reverse complement strand
TGCCTGCCACGGCAATTCGAACGCAAAGCATGCGCCTGCGCCGCGCGCAGGCTCCAGCCACATCCTGCCGCCGAAGTGCTCGACGATCTGGCGGCTGATCGGCAGCCCCAGGCCGGTGCCCTGCGGCCGGTTCGCGCTGTCGCCGCCCTGTCGAAACTTCTCGAAGATCAGCGAGCGCTGGTCGGTCGCGACGCCGCTGCCGTTGTCCTGGACCTCGACCCGCAGCCCGGCATCGACCACGCGAAGCCGCACCTCGACCCGCCCACCCAGCGACGGCAGGAACTTGGCGGCGTTCGACAGCAGGTTCAGCAGCACCTGCGTCAGCCGGTCGGCGTCGAGGCGCAGCCGCGGCACCGCATCGGGCATGTCGAGAGTGACGATCGCGCCGCGTTCGCGGAACATCTCGGTGGTGGTCAGCACCGCATTCGACAGCAAATTGCGCAGGTCGACATCGGTGGCGTGCCATTGCGCGTGGCCCGACTCGATCTTCGCCATGTCGAGAACCTGGTTGACGAGGCGGCCCAGCCGCTCGGTCTCGGCGGTGATGATGTGCAGGAACTGCGCTCGCTGCTGCTGCGGCATCTCGAGGTCGTCGGCCATCATCTCGGACAGCGCGCGGATCGACGTCAGCGGCGTGCGCAACTCGTGCGTGACCGACGACATGAAGTCGTCCTTCAGGCGGTCCAGGCTCTTGAGCTGCTCGTTGGCTGCGCGCAGCTCGGCAGTGGCGCGCTCGAGCGACCGCGACTTGTCTTCGAGCTCGTGCGAATAGGCGCGCAGCCGCGAGGCCTCGTCGACGATGCGCATCACGTCGTCCAGCCCCAGCGTTTCTTCCTCGACCGCGGCGGCGACCATCACACGCGCCGACGCACTGCCGATCGCGCCGGCCAGCTGCGTCTCGACGAACTGCACGAGCTGGGCATCGGCAGGGATCTGCTCGATCGCCGCGACGCCGCGCTGGCGCGCGTAATCGCCGAAGAGTTGTGTCGCACGCGCCGAGCCGAGGAAGCGTCCCGCCAGCGGCAGCAGCTCGCGCACCCGGGCCCGCCCGCGCCAGAACACCGGGCCCGGCACACCGTTGCGGCCACCGGCTGCGCCGGCATCAAACACGTCGACGAACAGCAGCGCCTGGCTGGCCTCGCGCGCCGACGGCGGCCGCCAGAGCGACAGCCCGACGAACGCGACGACATTCGCCAGCAGGCTCCAGAAGAGCGCATGGGTCAGGTTGTCCAGACCGCCCAGGCCGAGCAACTGCTCGGGCTTGAGCAGTGCAATGCCCCACGGTCCGTCGCGCAGGAAGTCGGCCCCCAGATCACCCGCCAGCCAGCCCGACTTCGCGACCGACGGCAGCATCAGCGTGTAGACCCACAGCGCGAAGCCCAGCAGCAAGCCGGCAAGCGCGCCGCTGCGCGTGCCGCCCTTCCAGTACAGGCCGGCCAGCACCGCCGGCGCGAACTGCGCCACCGCAGCGAAGCTGATCAGGCCGATGCTGACCAGCGCGTAGGCCTCGCCGGCGATCGCGAAGTAAACGTAGCCCAGCAGCAGGATCACGACGATCGCGGCGCGCCGGATGCGCAGCAGCAGCCGGCTCAGGTCACTGCCCGAGGCAGTGCCGGGGCTGGCGCCGAAGCGGCGGGTGCGCAGCAGGATCGGCATCACCAGGTCGTTGCAGACCATCGTCGACACCGCGATCGCCTCGACGATCACCATGCCGGTGGCCGCGGAGAGCCCGCCGATGAACACCAGCAGCGCCAGTGCGCGCTGCCCCTGCGCCAGCGGCAGCGAGAGCACGAAGCTGTCGGCGTCCATCGTTGCAGGCCCGAAATGGAGCAGGCCGCCGAGCGCGATCGGCAGCACGAACAGGTTGATCAGCAGCAGGTACAGCGGAAACACCCACGCGGCGCGTTTCAGGTGGTCCTCGGCGACGTTCTCGACCACCATCATCTGGAACTGGCGCGGCAGGAAGACGACCGACAGCATCGACAGCAAGGTCAGCGCGAACCACTGTTCGTACGCGAACTTCTGGCCCGGCGCCTGGGTCAGGTTCAGCAGCTTGTGCAGCTCCGGCACCGCGAGGGCACGCGCGAAGAGATCGCCGGGGCCATTGAACAGCCCCCAGGTCACGTACACGCCGACAGCGATGAACGCCAGCAGCTTCACGACCGATTCGAACGCAATCGCGGCGACCATGCCTTCGTGCTTCTCGGCGCTGTCGAGGTGGCGCGCGCCGAACACGATCGTGAAGCCGGCCAGCGCGAGCGCGAAGTAGAACGTGCTGTCGCGCCACCAGGTTAGCGGGGCAGCCAGCGGCGTGCCCAGCGGCGTCGTCAGCAGCGCATAGCCGCTCGCGACCGCCTTCAGCTGCAGCGCGATGTAGGGCACGATGCCGACGACGGTGATCAGCGTCACCGCGCCGGCCAGCAGCGGGCTCTTGCCGTAGCGGCTGGCGATGAAGTCGGCGATCGACGTGATGCGGTAGGCCTTGGCGATGCGAACCATCTTGCGCAGCACCTGCCACGCCAGCACCATCGCCAGCGTCGGTCCGAGGTAGATCGGCAGGAACCAGACCCCGGCGCTCGCGGCCCGGCCGACGCTGCCGAAGTAGGTCCACGCGGTGCAGTAGACCGCCAGCGACAGCGCATAGACCCACGCGTTCCCGATGATCGATCGCCCCTGGCGTGCGCGTGCGTCGCCGTATGCCGCGACCGCGAACAGCAGCAGCAGGTACGCGAACGACGCGCCGACGACGAGCGGGGCGGACAGCATGGCGCGGTCAGTCCGACGTGCGTTCCATGAGCCAGGCGATCAACGCGATCAGGCCGCCCCAGAGCACGAACAGGGCGGCCGGAAACAGCGGCAGGCCGAGCACCGTCGCATCGCGATCCCACAATGCCAGCAGCGGGAAGTTCAGCAGCATCGCGCCGCCAACGAACAATGCCACCAGGCGCTGCCCGCCCTCACCCTTGCGCATGGCAGTCTCCTTGTCGCGCGGCGCGTCGCCGGCGCGCTGTTGCCGCTGTGCCCTGCCGCTCACAGCGCATCGAGCCGGTAGTGCAGGTGCAGATGCTGCCGAAAGCGCTTGATGATCGACAGCGTGTCTTTCAGCAGGTCGCGCTCGAGCGTGCCGAGCGTGGACAGGCGCAGCAGGTTGTCGACCGGCTCGCCGCCGCGCCGCTGGCGCAGGTTGTTGTCGAGCTTCAGCGCCATCACGAAATGCAATGCCTCGGTCAGGTCGCGCGCCATCGGCTGGGGCAGGTGCTGCCGATCCGCCAGCACTTGCAGCCGCGCCGCGGTACCGAGCGCGCTCACGTGGTGCTGCAGCGCGAGCGTGCGCGCGCCGTGCACGATCGGAAAGGTGCCGAGCTTTTTCAGGTCGAAGGCCGGCTCCTCCCGGCCGCGCAGGTTCGACAGGCGCGACCACCAGCCGTCGGGCTCGCTGAACTGGTCGGCGGCACTCGCGAATCGCGCGAAGAAGGCGTCGTTGTGGACCAGGAATTCGTCGACGAAGCGGCGCGCCTGCTGCAGCAGGCCGGCATCGCCGGCGACCGCGGCAGCGTCGAGGAAGATCGCGAGGTTCATCGCGCCATCGGATTCGCCGCCGAACATCCAGCCGCGCAGGGTTTGTTTGAATTCACTCAACGGTTGGCACCACAACGGGTTGCTGAGCATGATGTTGCCGGGGCAGCGCGGGTAGCCGAAGTCGATCAGCGCAGCGCTGAAGCGCTCGGCCACCTGCTCCACGCCGTCCAGCGCGAAGCCGTCGCGCAGCAGCAGCGCATTGTCCTGGTCGGTCTTCAGGATCTGCTCGCCGCGCCCTTCGCTGCCCATCACGATCAGGCAGCTGTTGGCCACCAGATCGGCCGGCGCGACCAGCGACCATGCACGCGCGAACAGCCGCGTATTCAATTCGCTGACGAGGCCGGTGAGCAGCTCGATCTTCACGCCGCCGCGGTGCAGCAGCTCGATCAGCGTGTCGACCCGGACCGCCGCGCGTTGCAGCTCGGCAAGCGACGCGGCGTCGTCGAGCCGCGCTGCGACGATCGCCGAATGGTTGGAGACGAAGCTCATCAGGTCGAGCTGATTCAGCACGCCGATGACCGCATCCCCATCGCGAACGACAAGGCGATGCACGCGGTGCCGCACCATCAGCAGCAGGGCCTCGAACAGCTCCCGGTCGGGGTGGATCTCGATCAGGTCGAAATGCGCGACCTCGCGCACCGGCAGCGTGGCCAGGTTCAGCTGTTCGCCGCCCGCAGGGGCGGCGGTGCGCAACACCGCATCGCGCAGGTCGGTCGTCGTGAACATGCCGATCCGGTCGAATTCGTGCACCAGTGCATCGGTGAGGCCTCGCTCCGAAAGCTGCCGGCATACGGTCACCAGGTCGAGCCCGCCATCGAC
>JANMAW010000629.1:0-1714 GCA_031360005.1 Rhizobacter sp. | reverse complement strand
ACGACCGCGAATGGGCAGCGTTCGCGCTCGCACATCGCGCGGAACATCGGCAGCGAGTCGGGAGACACGGCCATCACGTAGCGCTCCTGGCTCTCGTTGCACCAGATCTCTTTCGGCGCCAGGCCGGTTTCTTCGAGCGGCACGCTGCGCAGGTCGAAACGCGCGCCCATGCCCGCGCCGTCGACCAGTTCGGGGAACGCGTTCGAGATGCCGCCGGCGCCGACGTCGTGGATCGCCAGGATCGGGTTGCCGCGACCGGAAGGGCCTTCGTCGATCGAACCGAGCGCCCAGCAGTGGTTGATGACCTCCTGTGCGCGGCGCTCGATCTCGGGATTGCCGCGCTGCACCGAATCGAAGTCGAGCGCGGCCTCGTTCGCGCCGGCCGCCATCGAACTCGCCGCGCCGCCGCCCATGCCGATGCGCATGCCCGGCCCGCCGAGCTGGATCAGCAAGGTGCCGGGCGGGAACGCGATCTTCTTTGTCTGCGAGGCCGAGATCGAACCCAGCCCGCCGGCGATCATGATCGGCTTGTGATAGCCGCGGCGTTGCGCGTCGGCGCCCTCGCCCACCGTCTGCTCGAAGACGCGGAAGTAGCCACCGAGGTTCGGCCGGCCGAACTCGTTGTTGAACGCAGCACCGCCGAGCGGGCCTTCGATCATGATCTGCAGCGGGGTCGCGATGTGCCCGGGTTTGCCGTAGCGCGATTGCTCCCACGGCTCGCTCGTTCCGGGCAGGTGCAGGTTCGACACGCTGAAGCCGGTGATGCCGGCCTTCGGCTTGGAGCCACGGCCGGTCGCGCCCTCGTCGCGAATCTCGCCGCCGGCGCCGGTCGATGCGCCCGGGAACGGCGAGATCGCCGTCGGGTGGTTGTGGGTTTCCACCTTCATCAGCACATGGACAAGCTCCGTGCGTGCCGCGTAAATCGGAGCATTGGTGTCGCCCTGCGGCAACCAGCGTTCGGTCACGCCGCCCTCCATCACCGACGCGTTGTCGCTGTAGGCGACGATCGTGTGCTGCGGGCTGAGCGCCTCGGTGTTGCGGATCATCTGGAACATCGAGCGCTGCTGCGCCACGCCGTCGATCACGAACCCGGCGTTGAAGATCTTGTGGCGGCAATGCTCGCTGTTGGCCTGCGCGAACATCATCAGTTCGACGTCGGTCGGGTTGCGCCGCAGATCGGTGAACGCGGCCACGAGATAGTCGATTTCGTCGTCCGACAGCGCCAGGCCGAAATCGGTATTGGCCCGGACGAGCGCGTCGCGCCCGCGACCCAGCACGTCGACATGCTGCATCGGCAGCGCCGGTTGCGCGTCGAACAAGTGCACGGCGCCTTCGCGCTCGAACAGCACGCTTTCAGTCATGCGGTCGTGCAGCAGCCCGGCGGCGGCCTGCAGCTCGTCGGCGGCCGGCGCCGTGAAGCCACCGAGCCGGCCACTCTTGAGCGTCAACCGGTACTCGGTGACGCGCTCGACCCGCCTCAGGCGCAAGCCGCAGATGTGCGCGATGTCGGTGGCCTTGGAGGCCCACGGCGACACCGTACCGAGCCGCGGCGCGACAACGATCAGCGGGCCTTGCGCCGGCCCGCGGTAAGGTTCACCGTAGCGCAGCAGCGCATCGAGCTTGTGGGTCTCGTCGCGTGCCAGTGGCGCGTCGCTGCAGACCCAGTGCACATGGCGCGCCGCAATGGCGCCGATGCGCGGGCTGATCGCCTGCA
>JANMAW010000561.1:0-2047 GCA_031360005.1 Rhizobacter sp. | reverse complement strand
GACGCCATCGGTGACCAGCCCTGCGACGCCGCGCTGCTTCATGCGCGCGCACAGGATGTCGCCGAAGATCCCGGCGTCGGTCACGCCGAGCGCGCCGACGACGGCGATGCACCCTGCCGGCATCGCCTCGATCGCCGCGCGCGTCGAGATCGGCGATCCCCACGAGGCCGGCGTCGCGAGGTCCTCGCGGGCCGGCACGAAACGCAGCGTGAACGCGCGCCCCGCGAGACGCGGCTGGTCCGGCGTCAGTGGCCGGGTGCCACGCAACCAGACGTTGCGCAGCCCTTTCTTCAGCAGCACCGTCGAAAGCGTCGCGGTCGAGACGCCGGAAAGCGCCTGGATCGTCGCGGCTTCGAGTGCAAGCGGTTCGGCTCCCATGGATTCTCCTTGACTGGCGAGTCAGTCATGCCCGGTGGTCCGCGGCATTGCGAACCCGTGCCGACGCATACTTGAGCACGCCATTGTCACCGGAGACACCCGATGTCCGCACCTTCGAAGCCGCCGGCTTCCTCGCCTGCCGTGGCTCCCTCGGCCGACGCCACCGGCATTTCACGAGGCCTGACGAACTACGGCGACCGGGGCTTCTCGCTGTTCCTGCGCAAGGCGTTCATCAAGGGGGCGGGATACACCGACACCGCGCTCGAACGGCCGGTGATCGGCATCGCGAACACCGGCAGCGCCTACAACCCCTGCCACGGCAATGCGGCCCAACTTGTCGAGGCGGTGAAGCGCGGCGTGATGCTGTCGGGCGGCCTGCCGATGGACTTTCCGACGATCTCGATCCACGAAAGTTTCTCGCAACCGACCAGCATGTACCTGCGCAACCTGATGGCGATGGACACCGAGGAAATGATCCGCGCCCAACCGATGGACGCGGTCGTGCTGATCGGCGGCTGCGACAAGACGGTGCCGGCCCAGCTGATGGGCGCGGCATCGGTCGGGATCCCGGCGATCCAGCTCGTCACTGGTTCGATGCTGACCGGCTCGCACCGCTCGGAGCGCGTCGGCGCCTGCACCGACTGCCGAAGATACTGGGGCAAATTCCGCGCCGGGGAGATCGATGCCGACGAGATTGCCGCGGTCAACGGACAGCTCGTCGCCAGTGTCGGGACCTGTTCGGTGATGGGCACCGCGAGCACGATGGCCTGCATCGCCGAGGCGCTGGGGATGACGGTGCCGGGCGGCGCGTCGCCGCCGGCCGTGACGGCCGACCGGATCCGCATCGCCGAGCTGACCGGCACCCAGGCGGTGCAGATGGCACGCGACGGCCTGACGATCGACAAGGTGCTGACGGCCGGGGCTTTCGAGAATGCGATGCGCGTGCTGCTGGCGATCGGCGGCTCGACCAACGGCATTGTGCACCTGACCGCGATCGCCGGACGCCTCGGATTCGAAGTCGACCTGCTCGCGCTCGACCGGATGGGCCGCGAGACGCCGGTGCTGCTCGATCTCAAGCCATCAGGCCAGCACTACATGGAAGACTTCCATCACGCGGGCGGAATGGCGACATTGCTGCGCGAGCTGAAGCTGCTGTTGCACCTTGATGCGCTCACCGTGACCGGCCGTACGCTGGGCGACGAGATCGAGCGCGCCGGCCCGGGCTTTCGGCAGGATGTAGTGCGCGCGTTCTCGAACCCCATCTATCCGCAAGGCGGCATCGCGGTGCTGCACGGCAACCTGGCGCCCGGCGGTGCAATCATCAAGCAGTCGGCAGCCAACGCCGATTTGATGGAGCACGAGGGCCGCGCGGTGGTCTTCGAGAGCGTCGAGGACCTTGCGCAGCGGATCGACGGCCCAGACCTGGACGTCAGCGCCGGCGACGTGCTGGTGCTGAAGAGCATCGGGCCGAAGGGTGCCCCCGGGATGCCGGAGGCCGGGTACATCCCGATCCCGCTCAAGCTGGCGCGCGCCGGCGTGAAGGACATGGTTCGCATCTCCGACGGTCGCATGAGCGGCACGGCTGCCGGCACCATCGTGCTGCACGTGACCCCCGAGTCGGCGGTGGGCGGCCCGCTCGCGCACGTGCGCAACGGCGACCGCATCCGGC
>JANMAW010000555.1:0-4981 GCA_031360005.1 Rhizobacter sp. | reverse complement strand
CCCGCGCCGTCGGCCGAGGCCAGCCCGAAGCCGTACTTCGGCTGATTCGAAGCCGCTGCATCGACACGCGCCCGTCACGCTCGCACCCTCATTCGATTCGGAGACTCACATGGCCAAATTCGACCAGGGCGACGACTCGGTCGTCGTCATCATCGGCTCGGGCGCGGGCGGCGGCACGCTCGCCAACGAACTGGCGCAGAAGGGCATCAAGGTGGTGGTGCTGGAAGCCGGCGCGTTGCAATCGAACGCCAGCTTCCTCAACGACGAGTGGAAGTCGTTCAGCCAGCTCGCCTGGCTCGACCCGCGCACCACCTCGGGATCGTGGCGGGTCGCGAAGGACTTCTCGGGACTGCCGGCGTGGGTGTGCAAGACCGTGGGCGGCACCACCACGCACTGGGCCGGCGCGTCGCTGCGGCTGCAGGAGCACGAGTTCAGGGCCCGCACCACCTATGGCGACATCAAGGGCGCGAACCTGATGGACTGGCCGGTGACGCTGAAGGAACTCGAGCCCTACTACGCGAAGGCCGAGAACAAGATGGGCGTGACGCGCACCAACGGCATCCCGGGGCTGCCGGGCAACAACAACTTCAAGGTGCTGTACGCCGGCGCCACCAAGCTCGGCTACAAGGACGTGCACACCGGCAACATGGCGATCAACAGCGAGCCGCGCGATGACCGAGGCCGCTGCCTGCAGATCGGCTTCTGTTTCCAGGGCTGCAAGAGCGGCGCGAAGTGGTCGACGCTTTACACCGAGCTGCCGAAGGCCGAGCAGACAGGCAACATGGAACTGCGCGCCGAGAGCCACGTCACGCGCATCGAGCACAACGACGCCGGCAAGGTCACCGGCGTGGCGTACTTCGACAAGGACGGCAAGGAGCAGCGCCAGAAGGCGCGCGTGGTCTGCGTGGCCGGCAACTCGATCGAGACGCCGCGGCTGCTGCTGCTGTCGGCATCCGGCATGTTCAAGGACGGGTTGGCCAACTCGTCGGGCCAGGTCGGTCGCAACTACATGCGCCACATGACCGGCTCGGTGTATGGCGCGTTCAAGAATCCGGTCCACATGTACAAGGGCACGACGATGGCCGGCATCGTGCGCGACGAGGCACGCCACGACACGAAGCGCGGCTTCGCGGGAGGCTACGAACTCGAGACACTGTCGCTGGGGATTCCGTTCATGGCCGCGTTCCTGAACCCCGGCGGCTGGGGCGAAGAGTTCGCCTGGTACATGGACAACTACACGCACCTGGCCGGCATGTGGCTGGTCGGCGAAGACATGCCGCGCGAGACGAACCGCATCACGCTCAACTCGAACGTCAAGGACAAGTGGGGCAATGCCGCGCCCAACGTGCACTTCGACGATCACGACAACGACATCGCGATGCGCAACCACGCCTTCACCCAGGGCGAGCGCATCTACCAGGCGGCCGGCGCTACCCGCGCCTTCCGCACGCCGCCATACCCGTCGACGCACAATCTCGGCACCTGCCGCATGGGTGCTTCGGCGAAAGACAGCGTGTGCAATGCCTATGGCCAGACCCACGACATCGCGAACCTGTTCATCTCCGACGGCAGCCAGTTCACGACCGGCGGGGCCGAGAATCCGACGCTGACGATCGTCACGCTGGCGATCCGACAGGCCGATCACATCGCGGCCCAGATGACGGCGCGTGTGATCTGAGCCGTGCATCCGAACCGCAGCAACGCCTCATTGCGGGAAACAGACCATGTGTGAATTCTTCGTCAAGGCCGACCCGATCCTGTACGAGCAGCGCACCCGAACGATCCGGATCCACGGCGTGCTCACCAGCATCCGCCTGGAGAACATGGCGTGGGACATCCTGGCCGAGATGGCCGAGGCCGAAGGCTGCACGACCAACAGCCTGATCGTGCAGTTCCACGACGAGATCCTGGCGCACCGCGGCGAAGTGCCGAACTTCGCGTCGTTCCTGCGCGTCACCGGGATGCGTTTCCTTCGGCGCAAGCTCACCGAAGCCAAGTACGCCGCGCCTGCAGGTGCGAACGCAGGCCCAAACGACGCACCGCGCGCGCTGCCGAGGGCGGCGCCGCGCATCGTGCCGCTGGCAGGGCGCTCCTGACCGGCGCGTACGACCGGGAACCCGCAACGCCTATGGCAAAAATAATCCACAGCATGGTCCGCGTGCTCGACCTCGAGCGCTCGCTGAAGTTTTATGCCGACGTTCTGGATCTGCGTGAGGCGCACCGGCTCGACTTTCCGGAATTCGCGCTGGTCTACCTGCGCAGTGCAGAGAACGACTTCGAAATCGAGCTGACGCTCAACAAAGGACGGGTCGAACCCTATACCCACGGCAGCGGCTACGGGCATACTGGCGTCGTGATCGCCGATGCCGCCGCCACCCACGCGACGCTGTCGGCCAAGGGCTACCAGCCCGCTCCGGTGAAGGAATTCAAGCGCGGTGAAGAGTTGCTCGCCCGCTTCTTCTTCATCGAAGACCCCGATGGCTACAAGATCGAAATGCTGGAGCGGCACGGCCACTATCAGTGAAAGAACGTCGCCCGTGCACTTCCGCATCGGTGGCACAGACAACCCGGAAATTGGAGATTCGAATGAAGTCATCCCCCTCGCTCGTCCTGGGCGCGCTGGCCACGGCCATCACCTTGCTCGCATCAGGTGTTGCACTGGCGCAGGTTCAGAACATCGAGAAGCTCAAGCAAATGAAGGTCTCGGGCACCGACCCGAACATACCCACGGTGCCGCAGACCGGCAAGAACGCCGACCAGTTGCGCGAGAACCTGAAGCGCGTCAAGCTGCCGCCCGGCTTCAAGATCGATCTTTACGCCGTGGTCCCCGACGCCCGCATGATGGCCGTCGCGCCTGCGACCAACATGCTCTTCGTCGGCACGCGCAAGACCAACGTCTGGGCGGTCACGAATCGCAACAGCGGCGACACCGCGACCGAGGTCAAGGAATTCGCGCCGTCGCTCAAGTTCCGCAATCCGAACGCCGTGTGCTGGACCAAGGACGGCTTCCTGATCGTGGTGGAAAGCAACCACGTGTACAACTTCCCGGCCGCCGAGTTCTTCTACGAAGGCGCCGACGTGGCGGTGATCGAGGTCGTGCCGCAGGGTGGGCTGATCCCGCCCGAGGAGGAGTCGTTCAACCACAGCGGGCGCGTCTGCCGCGTCGGGCCGGACAACATGCTCTACGTCACGCTCGGCCAGCCGTACAACGTGCAGCCGCGCGACAAGCTTGCGCTGTACACCAAGTGGGGCATCGGCGGCATCGTTCGCCTGAACCCCTTCGACGGCAGCAAGCGCGAGGTCTACGCCACCGGCGTTCGCAATTCGGTCGGCATGGACTTCAACCCGAAGGACAAGACCCTCTGGTTCACCGACAACCAGACCGACGGCATGGGTGACGAGATCCCGATGGGCGAGATCAACCGCGCGACGCAGGCCGGCCAATTCTTTGGCTATCCGTACATCGTCGCCAAGACGCGCATCACCGAGAACGGCTACGACAAGGACGCGATTCCGGCCAACGCCGTCAATCCGCAGGTGATGACCGAAGCGCACGCGGCCGACCTCGGCATGGCCTTCTACACCGGCAAGCAGTTCCCGGCCAAGTACCAGGCCGGGTTCTTCTCGGCACAGCACGGCTCGTGGAACCGCACCAAGCCGATTGGCGCGCGCCTGCTCTTCACGTCGCTGAAGAACGACGGCACCGCCGACAAGACCGAGGTGTTCGCCGAGGGCTGGCTCGACACCGAGACAGGCACCTACCGCGGCCGCCCGGTCGACGTCGCGGTGGCGAAGGACGGCTCGCTGTTCGTCTCGGACGACTACGCCGGCGCGATCTACCGCATCAGCTACAGCGCCCCATGAGTCGAGGGTCATTCGCATGGCGCACGGCGGTGCTCGCCGCCGTGCTTGCGGCAACGGCGTTTCCCGGTGCCGCCGCCGACACCTCGGCCGGCCGCCTGAAGGCTCAGGCGTGCGCCGTGTGCCACGGTGCACTGGGCCTGAGCACCGCCCCTGATGCGCCCAATCTGGCGGGCCAGCCCGAGATCTACGTCGCCACGCAGCTGCGCGCCTACCGCAGCGGCAAGCGCGAGCATGAGGTGATGTCGGTGATGGCCAAGCCGCTGAGCGACGCCGACATCGACAACCTGGCTGCATGGTTTGCGTCACTCGCCATCGAGGTGAAGCGCCCGCCCTGAACCGGTCGCGCGTCGAACCCCGGGCGCGACGTGGCAGACGCAGGCACCCGGGCCATCCGGGGCGCGGTTCACGCCGGTGTCGATGGCAGCCGACAATGCGCTCCTGGCAAACAAACACCGGAGCGCACATGACCACATCCAGCGAAACGATCACCCTCGGGGGCGGCTGCTTCTGGTGCACCGAGGCGGTCTACGAGCGCGTCGCCGGCGTCATGTCGGTCGAGTCGGGGTACTGCAACGGCGAGACCGTGAACCCGAGCTACGAGGAGGTCTGCAGCGGCACCACCGGCCACGCCGAGGTCGTGCGGGTGACGTTCGACACGCGACAGATCACGCTGCGTGAAGTGCTCGAGATCTTTTTCGTGATCCACGATCCGACCACGCTGAACCGGCAGGGCAACGACTCCGGCACCCAGTATCGCTCGGGCATCTACTTTCACGACCTGGCGCAGCAGGACGTTGCTCGCGAAGTGATGGCCGAGGTCAACGAACTCCACCGCGGCAAGCTCGTCACCGAGTTGCTGCCGGTGCAGAACTACTCGCGGGCCGAGCAGTACCACCAGCACTATTTCGCCAACCACCCGGAGCAGGGCTATTGCGCGATAGTGGTCGCGCCCAAGGTTGAGAAGTTCAAGAAGACCTTTGCGAGCCGGGTGCTCCCGGCCTGAAGGCAGCCATCAGGGCGCGAGCCGCTCGCGCTGCCAGGCGCCGCCATCGAGCCGATAGCGCAGCCGATCGTGCAGGCGCGACTTGCGGCCCTGCCAGAACTCCCAGGTGTCGGG
>JANMAW010000543.1:0-2698 GCA_031360005.1 Rhizobacter sp. | reverse complement strand
TCGCTCCAGGCCTCGACGGCCGCGCCGAGGCAGCGGCATTGCATTTCGCCGGCCACCACCGGCAGTGTCGGCAGGCCGGCGACGAACGCGCCCGCGAAGTCGGTGCCGCCGGAAATCGGCGTGAGCCAGATGTCGCGCCCGTTCACCTTCGGAAGCTGCTCCCAGATCCAGTGGTAGGCGTCGATCGCGAGCGGCGACCCGGTCGAGCCGATCGCGCGCAGCCGGCTCAGATCGGCGACCTTCGTGGGCGCGATGCCGGCCTTCAGGCAGCTCGCATAGAACGCCGCGCCGGCGCCGAAAAAGGTGACTCCGGCGTCGGCGGCGAAACGCCAGAGCAGCGTCCAATCGGCGGCGCCGATCCTGCCGCCTGGATTGCCGTCGAAGATGCAGATCGTCGTGCCCCCGAGCAGCGCGCCCATCTGCGAATTCCACATGATCCAGCCGGTCGCGCTGTACCAGTGGAAGCGGTCGCCGGTGCGCTCGCTCGGGCCGATGTCGTTGTGCAGCGCGTTCGCCTTCAGCGCCTCGATCATCACGCCGCCGTGGCCGTGCACGATAGGCTTGGGCAGACCGGTTGTGCCGCTCGAATAGACGACCCACAGCGGGTGGTCGAACGGTACCCAGGTCGGCTCGAAGCGCACGTCCCTGGCGGTGAACGCGGCGTAGTCGTGAACCGCGCGTTGCGGTGCCGCCAGGCTCGACGCATCGGCCGCTTCGTTTTGGTAGCGCAGCAGCACCACATCGCGCACGCTCGGCAGTTCGACGAGCAGGCCGCGCAGCACGCCCATGCGGTCGTGCGCAACCCCTCCGTAGGTGTAGCCGTCGCAGGCGATCAGCAGCTTCGGCTCGATCTGGCGGAAGCGGTCGAGCACCGCCACCGGGCCCATGTCGGGCGAGCAGATCGACCAGATCGCGCCCACGCTCGCGATCGCGAGAAACGCCACCGCGGTCTGCGGGATGTTGGGCAGGAAGGCGCAGACGCGGTCACCGGGCTGGACCCCGAGTCGCGACAACTCGGCAGCGAGCGACGCGACCTGGCGGCGCAGTTCGGGCCAGCCGATCTGCTGCATCTCGCCACGCTCGCGCATCGCCTCGTTCTGGAACACGATGGCCGGGTGGCCCGCCGCGTGCGCGGCGTCGGCGTGCGAGAACACATGCTGCGCGTAATTGACCTGCGCGCCGGGAAACCAGCGCGCGCCCGGCATCACCTCTTCGACGAGCACCGTCTCGAACGGCGTCGGCGAGCACATGCCGAAGTGCTCCCAGATGGACCCCCAGAATGCCCGCAGATCGGTCACCGACCAGCGCCAGAGCGCGTCATAGCCCTCGGTCGTGCCCACATCGAAATGCAGTCCGCGCTCGCGTGCGAGCCAGTCGGTGTAGCGGCTGATGAGGTGTTCGCGGGCGGGTCGAAGCACGGCGGGAGTCATGCGGCCATTGTGCGAAATGCACCCGCGCCGTCAACGTGACAAACGCTCACGCAACGCAACGTCGACCTCGGCGAACTGCCACGACTCGTTGCGAAACAGCGCCTGCCGCCAGCCGGTGATCCACGGCTGGGTCAGATCGGTGTAGACCCTGTGCACGTGGATCTTGTACGGCATGTAGGCCAGCACCAGATTGCTCGCTTCGAGAAACAGCGCTGCGCGCTCGGGCCCGTTGGGAAGCAGCAGCATGCGCCGGTACAGCGCGTCGAAGGCCGGCAGCCTGAACTGCGCAAGATTGTTGCTGCCGACCGACGGTCCGTACATGTACGAAAGCGCCGGCTGGGCGTCTTCGCCGATGGTCGAACCCAAACTCCACATCTGCAGCTTGCCGGCCCGTGCCGCCTTCATGTTCTCCGGCCACTGCGCGGTGTTGAACTTGATGCGCAGGCCCACCGCCTCCATGCTCTTCTGCCAGGTTTCGTCGAACTGACGCTCGATCTGCGATGCCTGGCTGGCCATCTGCAGCAGCAGCGGCTGACCATCGGGCTGCTCGCGCCAGCCGTCGCCGTCGCGGTCGAGGTAGCCGTAGGTGTCGAGGAGGGCCTTGGCGCGTGCGGGGTCGTAGGCGCTGTTGTCGCTTTTGTACGCGGCGTTGTAGCCGAAGGTGCCCGGGGGCATCGCCGACTGCGCCGGAACCGCCTGGCCGCGCCGCACGATACGGATCTCCCGGTCGATGTCGTACGCCAGGCCGATCGCGCGCCGCAATGCCACCTTCTCGGGCGTGTAGCCGCCAACCAGCGGGTCGTTCATGTTGAACCACGACATCGTGAAGTCGGGGTTCACGTACTTGCGCGCGGCGATGCCGCGCCTGGCCAGGTTGGGCGCGAGCGTTCCGGTCGGCGCTGCGTAGGTGCCGAATTCAGCCGGCACGCGAACGTAGTCGAGTTGACCGTTCAGGAACGACAGCCAGCGCGACTGGCCTTCCTCGAGCACCGAGATCTCGACGCCGTCGTTCAGCGGCAGGCGCCGGCCCTTGAAGCGCGCGAGCCAAGCCCGGCCCTGCGCATCGTCGGCCGCAGGCTCGGCGTCGTAGAGCATCTCGCGAAAGCCGGGGTTGCGCTCGAGCACGATGCGCGAGCTGCGGCGCCACTGCTTCAGCCGGTAGGGGCCGGTGCCGACTGGGTGCGCCATGATCTCGTCGCCATAGAACTCGACCACCTCGCGCGCCACCGCACCGAACCCGCCAGAGTCGCACAGGTTCGACAGGAATC
>JANMAW010000530.1:0-1777 GCA_031360005.1 Rhizobacter sp. | reverse complement strand
CAGCAGGTCGAACGAACGGTTGATGTTGAACGCCGCCGGCTCCCACGAGCCCAGGTGCACGAAGCCCCAGAGCGCTCCGGCCACCCCGACGATGAAGCTGCTGACGGCGAACGCGGTGAGCTTGGCATAGACCGGGCGGATACCGATCACTGCGGCGGCCACGTCCATGTCGCGGATCGCCATCCACTCGCGGCCGATCGCGCCGCGCACCAGGTTCTTCGCGAGCAGCGCGAACACCACCAGGAAGGCCAGGCAGAGCAGGTACCTCTGCACCGGCGATTCGATCGGCACGCCCAGCACGTTCAGTCCCGCGACGCTGACCGATCCGGATGACGAATCGTTGGTGAACCACTTGATGCGCAGGAATGCCCAGTCGGTGAAGAACTGCGCCGCCAGCGTGGCCACCGCCAGGTACAGGCCCTTGATGCGCAGCGACGGGATGCCGAACAGCACGCCCACCGCCGTGCTGCACACACCGCCGAGCAGCAGCGAGGCGATCAGCGGCATCGCGTCGATGCGGGCCTGGAAGTTGTAGGCGGCGTAGGCGCCGATCGCCATGAAAGCGCCGGTGCCGAGCGAGATCTGGCCGCAGTAGCCGACCAGGATGTTCAGGCCGAGCGCGGCCAGCGACAGGATCAGGAAGGGCACGAGGATCGCGCGCAGCAGGTACTCGGACGCCAGCAGCGGCACGAGCACGAACGCAACCCCCAGCAGCAGCCCGATCGCGATGCGGTCCTGCAGGATCGGAAAGATCTGCTGGTCGGCGCGGTAGCTCGATTTGAATTGGCCGTTCTCTCGGTACAGCATGCTCAGACTCGATCAATGATCTTGTGGTTACGGCACGCTGCGCTTGACTTGGCTATCACCAAGTTAGCCTGCACCGAAAGGTCATTGATCGCGTATTTCATACGCGATCGATGATCTTCTCGCCGAACAAGCCTTGCGGCCGGACGAGCAGGAACACCAGCGCGAGCACGTACGCGAACCAGATCTCGATACCGCCGCCGAGCATCGGCCCGATGTAGATTTCGGAGAGCTTCTCGCCGACGCCGATGATCAGCCCGCCAATGATCGCCCCAGGCACCGAAGTCAGCCCGCCGAGGATCACGACCGGCAGGGCCTTCAGCGCCACCAGCGACAGCGAGAACTGCACGCCGAGCTTGCTGCCCCAGATGACACCCGCGACCAGCGCGACGAAGCCGGCCACCGACCAGACGATGATCCAGATGCGCCCGAGCGGGATGCCGATCGACTGCGCCGCCTGATGGTCGTCGGCCACCGCGCGCAGCGCCCGGCCGGTCGCGGTCTTCTGGAAGAACAGCGCCAGCAGCGCCACCAGAATCGACGCGACCGCCGCCGCGTAGAGGTCTTCCTTGTTGATCAGCACGCCGCCGGGGAACACGCCGTCGAGCACGAAGATCGGGTCCTTCGGCATGCCGACGTCGATCTTGTAGATGGCGGAGCCGAACAGCGTCTGCCCGAAGCCGTCGAGGAAGTAGGTGATGCCGAGCGTGGCCATCAGCAGCGTGATGTGCTCCTGGTTCACCAGTTTGCGCAGCACCAGCCGCTCGATCAGCCAGGCGACGGCGATCATCACCAGCATCGCACCGGCAAACGCGAGCACGTTGGCGAGGATCTTGTTGTCGAGGCCCAGCCACTTCGGGATCCACTCGTAGAAGCGCGCCATCGCGAGCGCCGCGAACAGCACCATCGCGCCCTGCGCAAAGTTGAAAACGCCCGAGGCCTTGTAGATCAGCACGAAGCCCAGCGCGATCAG
>JANMAW010000501.1:0-2221 GCA_031360005.1 Rhizobacter sp. | reverse complement strand
CACGCCCGGGCCGCGGCTGAAGTGCGGATGCGCGTTGTGCACCAGCGGCGCGCCGTGCGTGGCCCAGCGTGTGTGGGCGATGCCGGTGCCGCCTTGCACGGCGTCGCGCGCAACCTCGGCTTCGAGCTCGGCCACGCGTGCTGTGCTGCGCGCTCGGCGCAGTTCGCCGCCCTGGTGCACCGCGACGCCGCACGAGTCATAGCCACGGTATTCGAGCCGTTTCAGCCCTTCGATCAGGATCGGAACGATGTTGCGGGTGCTGACGGCGGCGACGATTCCACACATGAAGTTGCTCCAATGGCATCTGGGGAGGACATCGATCGTAAGAATAGAGGGCCGGCGGATGGCTTCACAGTAACGTCAAAATTGGAAGAAAAGTCCAAGACTTAGGCGTGATGCAATAAACTCACAAAACGCGAAAACCAAGTGTCAGAAAAAGTCGACATCGATTCCACCGACCTACGGATCCTTGACCGGCTGCAACAGGACGCCTCGTTGTCGAACCTGGATCTGGCAGCCGCTGTCCACACTTCGGCCGCGACCTGCCTGCGGCGCGTCAAACGATTGGTCGAGGCCGGCGTGATCGAGCGCCGCGTCGCGATCCTGTCGCCGCAAAGCTTTGGCGCCGGGCTGACCGTGTTCGCCGAGGTCGCGCTGGACCGGCAGGGCGCCGAACACATCGCGGCCTTCGAAGCGCGTGCGGTGGCGCAGCCCGAGGTGCAACAGTGCTACCGCGTGTCGCCGGGGCCGGACTTCGTGCTCGTGCTGCAGCTGCTCGACATGGCGGCGTACCACGCGCTGGTCCAGCGCCTCTTCACGCAGGACGCCAACGTCCGCAACGTCAAGACCTTCTTCAGCGTCCACCGTGCCAAGTTCGAGACCCGGGTTCCGTTGCCCGAATCCGGCCGCGCGTAGCTCTCAGGCTCTCAGGCGCGCGTCGAGCCGCCCCGGTCCACGACGCGCACTCTTTCATGCGCTTCGGCGGCCTGACTTGCCCGCGCTGGCCGGCGCCGAGGGCGCTTGGCGGCCGTCAGCTGCGCAGCACCACCAATCCCTTCAGGTATTCGCCTTCGGGGAACGTCACCGTCATCGGGTGATCCGGGGCAGCGCCGAGCCGTGCATAGATCAGCCCGTCGACGGCGGCATCGAGCCCGGCGCCGGCGACGATCTTGTGGAACAGGTCGGGGCTGATGCCGCCCGAGCACGAGAACGTGAACAGCACGCCGCCCGGTACGAGCAGCATGAAGGCGAGCCGGTTGATGTCCTTGTACGCGCGCGCGGCGCGTTCGGCGTGGGCCGCGGTCGGCGCGAACTTCGGCGGGTCGAGCACGATCGCGTCGAAGCGGTCGCCGCGGTCGAGCATCTCGCGCAGGCTTCGGTTCACGTCGGCGTCGAGCGAGCGGTGGCGTGAAGCGTCGAAGCCGTTCAACGCGACGTTCGCGTTCGCGCGTGCCAGTGCCGGGGCCGACGAGTCGATGCCCGTCACGTGGTTTGCTCCGCCCGCCAGCGCCGCGACGCTGAATCCTCCGGTGTAGCAGTAGCAGTTCAGCACGCGTTGCAGGCCGAAGTGGCGCACGCTGTCGGCGAACACCTTGCGGTTGTCGCGCTGGTCGAGGTAGAAGCCGGTCTTGTGGCCTTCGGCGACGTCGAGCGTGAGCCGCCAGCCGTACTCGCGGATCGTCACGTCGGTCGGACCGTCGCCGCGCAGCCAGCCGGCCTTTGGCTCCAGCCCTTCGAGCGTGCGGACGTTCGCATCGCTGCGTTCGTACAGACGCGTCAGGCCCGTCGCCTTGAGCAGGTGGTCGGCGATCGTGGTCTTCCAGCGCTCGGCACCGACCGACAGGAACTGCGCACACAGCGTGTCGGCGTAACGATCGACGATCAGTCCGGGCAGCCCGTCGGCCTCGCCGTGGATCAGCCGCACGCCGTCGCTCGGCACCGCCAAGCGCGCGCGCAACGCGAGCGCGCGTGCGATCCGGCGCTCGAAGAAGGCGGCATCGATGCGCTCTGACTCATCGAAGCTCCAGACCCGCAGCCGGATCATCGACGCCGGGCTGTACGCGGCCCAGGCCATGAAACTGCCGTCGGCAGCCTGCACCCGCACCGTCTCGCCGGCGTCGGCCTTGCCGCTCGCGACGCTGGACTCGAACACCCACGGGTGGCGGCGTTGCAGCGAGCGCTCCCTGCCCTGGCGAAGCGTGATGACTTTCATCGAACGGCC
>JANMAW010000484.1:0-2151 GCA_031360005.1 Rhizobacter sp. | reverse complement strand
ACTCGCTCTACGCGCACTTCGAGCGCGAGGCAGGACGCGGCAAGGACAAAGGAAACGCCCGATGAACGAAACCACTCCGGCCATCGAGGCCTTCCCACCCGCGACCTACTCCCTGTGGCAACTCGTGCGCTACATGCTGGCACTGGGTACCTGGGGCTTCGGCGGTCCCGTGGCGTTGGTCGGCTACATGTACCGCGACCTGGTCGAGAAGCGGTACTGGATCTCGGAGAGCGACTACAAGGAAGGCATGGCGCTGGCGCAGTTGATGCCGGGACCGCTTGCCGCGCAACTCGCGATCTACGTCGGCTACGTTCACTACCGGGTGCGTGGCGCCACGCTGGTCGGGCTGGCCTTCGTGCTGCCGTCGTTCTTGATGGTGGTGGCGATCGGCGCCGTGTATTCCGCGTACGGCGGCATCGCCTGGATGCAGGCGGTGTTCTACGGCGTCGGCGCAGCGGTGATCGGCATCATCGCGATGAGCGCCTACAAGCTGACCACGAAGAACATCGGCAAGGACAACCTGCTGTGGGCGATCTTCCTCGTCAGCGCGGCGGTGACGGTGATCACCAAGTCGGAGATCGTCTGGCTGTTTCTCGGCGCCGGCGTGCTGGTCTGGCTCGTGCGCGCGCCGCCGAAGTCGTGGTTCGGCACGATGAACAGCTTCGCGGCGCCGATCGTCGCCTTCTTCGCCATCGACGCGATCGACTGGCACAAGCTCGGACAGATCGGCGCGTACTTCGCCTACGCCGGCAGCTTCGTGTTCGGCAGCGGCCTGGCGATCGTGCCGTTTCTGTACGGCGGCGTGGTGCAGGAGTACCACTGGCTCACTGACCGCCAGTTCGTCGACGCCGTGGCGGTGGCGATGATCACGCCCGGCCCGGTGGTCATCACCACCGGCTTCATCGGCTACCTGGTTGCCGGCTTCTGGGGCTCGGTCGTGGCCGCGGCCGCCACGTTCATCCCCTGCTACCTGTTCACCATCCTGCCGGCGCCGTACTTCAAGAAGCACGGCAAGCGACCGGGCATCGTCGCCTTCGTCGACGGCGTCACCGCTGCGGCGATCGGTGCGATCACCGGGGCGGTGATCGTCATCGGCCAGCGGTCCATCACCGACTTCGCGACGGCCGCGCTCGCGCTCGTCACCGTCGGCGTGCTGTGGCGATTCAAGAAGTTTCCCGAACCGCTCGTCGTGGTCGTTGCCGCCCTGGCAGGGCTGGTGTTGTACCCGCTGATGACCCACACCTGAGCGCCATCATGCAATCGCGCGTGGCTGACCCAGGCCCCTCTCGCCTCGCATCGAAGGCGCTCGGCTTGACCTGTCCCGTTCTTCGGTTGTCACATAGATGCGCACACGATCCGGAGATGCTCCGCCACCGCACGGGTGGTGCACGACGCCGGGTGTGTAACGCCATTCGCGAGTCCATCGAAGTCGGACCTCCCTCCGCCCCCGGTTCATGGCCTTGGTATGAGGACACAGACATGAACGAAGAGACAAAACTCTCGCGCCGCGACTTCATGGCGACCGCCGCCGTCGGCGCCGGGTCGCTCGCGCTTTCGGCTGCAGCTCCAGCCGCAACACCCACCGATGCACCCAAGGAGACTGCCATGAGCACTGCCCCCGCATTCCAGACCAGCGACAAGCTGAAGCCCTTGGCCTTCGACCCTGCCAAGCTCAACGGCATGTCGGAACGACTGATCCGCTCGCACTGGGAGAACAACTACGGCGGTTCGGTCAAGGCTCTGGCCGCCGTGAAGAAGCGCCTGGCCGAGGCGCTGGGCGACAAGGACCTGCCGCCCTACATCTACAACGACCTGAAGCGCGAGCACCTGCTGCGCACCGGTTCGGTCGTGTTCCACGAACACTACTTCGACAACCTCGGCGGCAGCGGCAAGGCCGGTGCGTCCGAGCGCCAGACCATCGCGGCAGCCTTCGGCAGCTTCGATGCGTGGGAGACCGAGTTCCGCAAGATCGGTGCGGGCCTCGGCGGCGGTTCCGGCTGGGTCATGCTCGGGTTCAACCAGCACACGCGGCTGCTCGAGAACTACTGGCTGGGCGATCACGCCCATGGCCCGGCCGCCACCACGCCGATCCTGGTGATGGACATGTACGAACACTCGTACCAGATGGACTTCGGCGCCGCTGCGGCCAAG
>JANMAW010000478.1:0-6424 GCA_031360005.1 Rhizobacter sp. | reverse complement strand
GCCATGTCGCCGCGCGACTTGTTGACCATGTTGTGGATGTTCAACCCGGCGTTGGCCATCGCGGTGGAGATCTGCCCCAGCATGTTGGGAACGTTGGCGTTGGCAATCGCGACCCGGAAGGCCGACTCGCGCGCCATGCTCACGGGCGGAAAGTTGACCGCGTTGTTGACGTTGCCGTGCTCGAGGTAGTCGCGCAACTGGTCGGCGACCATGATGGCGCAGTTTTCTTCGGCCTCGGCCGTCGACGCACCGAGGTGCGGCAGCGCGATCACCCGCGGGTGGTGGTTGATGGCGCCGTCCGGGAAGTCGCAGGCGTACCAGGCCAGGCGTTTGGCATCGAGAGCGGCCAGCACCGCGGCCTCGTCGACGACGCCTTCGCGCGAGAAATTCAGCAGCACCGCGCTGGCGCGCATCAGGCCCATGTTGTCGGCATTGACGAGGTGGCGGGTCGCGTCGACCAACGGCACGTGCAGGGTGACGAAGTCGGCACTCTTCAAGACCTCGGCGACGCTGCCGGCCTTCCTCACCTGCGCCGGCAGGCTCCACGCGGCGTCGACGGTGATGTGCGGGTCGAAGCCGTACACGTCCATGCCGAGCTTGATCGCCGCGTCGGCGACCAGGCAGCCGACCTTGCCGAGGCCGACGATACCTAGCGAATGGCCCGCGAGCTCGAAGCCGGCGAAGGCCTTCTTGCCGTCTTCCACCGCCTTTTCCATGCCGGATGCGTGCGGGTCGAGGCCGGCGACGAAGCGCAATGCCGGTGCCAGGTTGCGCGCGGTCAGCAGCATCGCAGCGAGCACCAGCTCCTTGACCGCGTTGGCGTTCGCCCCCGGCGCGTTGAATACCGGCACGCCGCGCGCGCTCATCGCCTGCACCGGGATGTTGTTGGTGCCGGCGCCGGCGCGCCCGATGGCCCGCACGCTGGCCGGGATCGGCAGTGCGTGCATGTCGGCCGAGCGCAGCAGCACCGCGTCGGGCGCGGCGATGTCGATGCCCACCTCATAGCGGTCGGCCGCCAGCCGCGCGAGACCGCCGGCCGCGATCTGGTTCAGCACCAGCACCTTGAAGCGCTGCGCCACGGCCGCGCCTGAATCCGCGGCCGGTTCGCGAGCCACAAGGCCCGGCGGCCGCGGACCTTTGTGTTCGCGCTCACGCATGGCTCGCCTCGAACTCCTTCATGTATGCCACCAACGCCTTCACCCCTTCGACCGGCATCGCGTTGTAGATCGAGGCCCGCATTCCGCCCACCGCGCGGTGGCCCTTCAACTGCACCATGCCGCGCGCTTGCGCACCCTTCAGGAAGGCCTCGTCGAGCGACTCGCTCTTCAGCTTGAACGGCACGTTCATCAGCGAGCGGTCTTCGCGCGCGACCGGGCTGGCGTAGAACGACGTCGCGTCGAGGAAGTCGTACAGCAGTGCCGCCTTGGCGCGGTTGTGCGCCTCCATCGCCTCGAGACCGCCGCGGGCCTTGATCCACTGGAACACCAGCCCGGCGATGTAGATCGCGTACGTTGGCGGCGTGTTGAGCATCGAGTCGGCCTCGGCCTGCTGGGTGTAGTCGAAAGCCGACGGCGTGGTCGGCATCGCGCCGCCGAGCAGGTCGTCGCGCACGATCACGATGGTCAGCCCCGCGGGGCCGATGTTCTTCTGCGCGCCGGCGTAGATCAGGCCGTAGCGGCTGACGTCGACCGGGCGCGACATGATGTTCGACGACATGTCGGCCACCAGCGGCACCGCGCCGGTGTCGGGCGTCCAGTGGTATTCGACGCCGCCGATGGTCTCGTTCGAGCAGATGTGGACGTACGCCGCATTCGGGTCGAGCTTCCAGGTGCTCTGCTTCGGAACGCTCGTGAAGCCGCCGGCCTCTGCCGTGGCGGCCACGTTGACCTGGCAGTAGTTCTTCGCTTCCTTGATCGACTTCTTGGCCCACTCGCCGGTGTTGATGTAGTCGGCGCCAGGCTTGCCGCGCAACAGGTTCATCGGCACCAGCGCGTTCTGGCCGATCGCGCCGCCCTGCAGGAACAAAACCTTGTAGTTCGCCGGCACCGCGAGCAGTTCGCGCAGCAACGCCTCGGCTTCGGCGTGGATCGCGATGAACTCCTTGCCGCGGTGGCTCATCTCCATCACCGACATGCCCGAGCCGTGCCAGTCGAGCATCTCTTGCGCTGCTGTGCGCAGTACGGTCTCGGGCAGCGCGGCAGGGCCGGCGCTGAAGTTGAAGACACGGGTCATGGGAATGGGGTCTCCGAAGGGGCGGGAACGGTCGGCGCGAAGGGCCAAGTGAAATGAGCGCACTGATGAACGCAATAGCTTAGCCGAAGCGCGTGCTGTTAGATTGACCGCATGACCGACATGAGCTTCTTCTGGCACGACTACGAAACCTTCGGCCGCTGGCCGAAGCGCGACCGGCCGGCCCAGTTCGCCGGCGTGCGCACTGATGCCGAACTGAACGAGACCGGCGCGCCGCTGATGCAGTACTGCCAGCCCGCGCCAGACTACCTGCCCGACCCCGAGGCCTGCCTGCTCACCGGCATCGTGCCGCAGACCTGCCTGGAACTGGGCGTGCCGGAGCACCGGTTCGCCGATGCGATCGAGCGGCAGCTCGCACAGCCCGGCACGGTGGGCGTGGGCTACAACTCGATCCGCTTCGACGACGAGGTCACGCGCCACCTGTTCTGGCGCAACCTGATCGACCCGTATGCGCGCGAATGGGAGAACGAGTGCGGCCGCTGGGATCTGCTCGACGTCGTGCGCTGCACCTGGGCGCTGCGACCCGAGGGCATCGAGTGGCCGAAGCAGGACGATGGCAAGGTGTCGTTGAGGCTCGAACACCTGACCGCGGCGAACGGCCTGGTCCACGCCGCGGCCCACGACGCGCTGTCGGACGTGCGCGCGACGATCGCGCTCGCCCGGCTGATCAAGACACTCCAGCCCAGGCTGTGGGACTTCTGCCTGCGCCTGCGCAAGAAGGCTGCGGTGCAACAGGAGATGGACGACGCGCAACGCGAGGGCCGGCCCTTCCTGCACGTCTCGGGCATGTACGGCGCCGAGCGCGGCTGCATCGCGCTGGTGTGGCCGCTCGCGCCGCACCCGTTCAACAAGAACGAGGTGATCGTCTGGGACCTGAGCGCGGATCCGGATGAGCTCTTCACGCTTGGTGTCGACGCCATCCGCGAACGCATGTTCGCGAAGGCACAAGACCTGCCCGAAGGCGTCGCGCGACTGCCGATCAAGACCATCCACCTCAACAAGTCGCCGATCGTGATCGCCAACCTGAAGACCTTGCGCCCCGAGTCGGCGCTGAAATGGGGCCTCGACATCGCGCAATGCCTGCGCCACGCCGACGTCGTCGCGAACAAGTCCAAGCTGCTGGCCGGAATGTGGCCGGCGGTATTCGAACGCGGGCCGCGCGAAGCGGGCACGGATGTCGACGAGGACCTGTACGGTGGCTTCATCGGCGACGACGACCGCCGCGCGCTGCGACGCCTGCGCACGCTGACCGGCGAACAACTGGCCTCCAAGCGGCCGGCTTTTGTGGACCCCCGGCTGGACGAGCTTTTCTTCCGCTACCGGGCGCGCAACTTCCCGCACTGCCTGAACGATGCCGAGCAGTCGCAATGGCTCGGGCACTGTGCACATCGCCTGCACGACGGCGCCGGAGGCAGCCTGACGCTGGACGCCTTCTTCGAGAAGATCGACGCGTTGCAGGAGGACGCCGACGACCGCGGGCAGGACATCCTGGGTGCGCTGGTCGACTACGCCACCGGGATCGCGCCCGATCGGGATTGAGCGGGCGCCGTCAGGCCCGAGCGAAATTCAGCAAGGCTCCTGCCTCGATCAGGCCGGGCACGTTGCCGATGCATTCGGTAGCGTGATCTGCCCGCGTTCGGCGAGAGTGGCTTCCAGAATGGGTTCGGGAGATCGAGCATGTGTCCATACTCGATCTCCCGTCATGCGGATCGGCTCCGGTCTTGCCGGCGGCCTCGGCGCAGAGTTCTTACTTTGCCGGCGCAAACATCGACGACCCGCTGGTCTTGGATGCCTTTGCCGCCGCGACCAGCTCGCGCTGTTTCGGGCTGACGCAGTCGTCGACCAGGCGGCGGCCGGTCTTCACGTTCAACAGCATCGACTTGTTGGCGATCTGCAGCATCAGCGTTTCGCCACGGGTGTCCTCGAGACGGATCGCGCCGGTGGAAGTCAGGACCGGCTTCATCAGGTACTCGGACTTCAGGTGCTTGAGAGTCACATAAGACGGGTATTTCGAGCTGGCCGCGATGTTGACCGACTGATTCAGCTCGCAGTCATATGCGCCGTAGTACACGCGCCCGGCCGCATCGATCTGCTCCGGCGTGGCGGCGGTCGGACCGTGCGCCGCTGCCTTGGCAGCAGTGTGGGTGGGTTTGGCAGCGGCCTTGGCAGGCTTCGCGGCGGCCTGGTCAGGTTTCGCAGCGGTCTGGGCCGTCGCGAGGCCAGAGAACGACAGGGCCAGCGCGAGCGCCAGCGCGGACGGAGTGACAAAGCGGGTCGGTGCCATGGTGGGGTGTGCAGGAGTAAAAGGAGTCTGCATTGTGGTGGCCGGCTTTGGCCGATGGTGGGCTGCCCGTGCCAGAAAATTCTCGCCGCGCCGGGTTGTTTCGTCTGGACACGTCTGGACCTCAGCCCTGAGCGGAGTGACAAGTTTGCACTTCGACGGCAGGCGCGGGTGGGCAGCCAGGGCAGGGGGTGGGGTCTGCTCGCGGTGCATCCGCCGACCGTCAGAGCAGGTGCTTCACACCGTCCTGCTCGCTTTGCAGCTCGGCCATCGTCACGTCGATGCGCTGCTGGCTGAATGCGTCGACCACCAAGCCTTCGACGATCTTGTACTCGCCGGCTTCGGTCGTCACCGGGAAGCCGAACATCACGTCTTTCGGGATGCCGTATTCACCATTGGACGGCACGCCCATCGTGACCCACTTGCCGTTCGTTCCGAGGGCCCAGTCGCGCATGTGGTCGATCGCCGCATTCGCCGCCGATGCGGCCGACGACACGCCGCGCGCGGCGATGATCGCAGCACCTCGCTTGCCGACGGTGGGCAGAAAGGTGTCGGCGTTCCAGGCGGGGTCGTTGATCATGTCCTTGACGCTCTTGCCGCCGATGGTCGCGAAGCGATAGTCGGCATACATGGTCGGCGAGTGGTTGCCCCACACTGCCAGCTTCTCGATGTCGGCCACCGGCTTGCCGGTTTTCGCGGCGATCTGGCTCAGCGCGCGGTTGTGGTCCAGGCGCAGCATCGCGGTGAAGTTCCTGCGCGGCAGGTCGGGTGCGCTTTTCATCGCGATGTAGCCGTTGGTGTTGGCCGGGTTGCCCACCACCAGCACCTTCACATTGCGGCTCGCGACGGCGTTCAGCGCCTTGCCCTGGGCGGTGAAGATCTCCGCATTGACGGCCAGCAATTCGGCGCGTTCCATGCCCGGGCCGCGCGGGCGCGAGCCGATCAGCATCGCGTAGTCGGCGTCCTTGAAGGCCGTCATCGGATCGCCGTGCGCCTGCATTCCCGCCAGCAGCGGGAAGGCGCAGTCCTGCAACTCCATCATCACACCCTGCAGTGCCTGCTGCGGCTTTTCCATCGGCACCTCGAGCAGCTGCAGGATCACCGGCTGGTCCTTGCCCAGCATTTCGCCCGAGGCGATGCGAAACAGGACGGCGTAGCCGATCTGGCCGGCGGCGCCGGTGACGGCGACTCGAACGGGTTTCTTGCTCATGGGAATTCTCCGATGATGGGTGAGGATCGAACGTGAACCGGTCGGGCGGCGGGGCTCGAGGCGCCGCTGACGGTGCCAAGTTTAGGCCACACCGCGGCGGTGCCTGCGGGATTTCCCTTGCCCGCGCAGCATCGCTGCAGGGTCTGCGGTCTTATATAAGACATCAATCATCGATCCGGTGCGCAGCGGGCGCAGCTTCGTGCTGCAATCGGGCCATGACCGTCACCGCCCCGCCCGCCGGCGTCGCGCCCCCCGCCGGGCCGCAAGAGAGGCTCGGCCCTGCCTTCAGCCCGCTGTACCAGCAGATCAAGACCCTGATGCTGCGCAGCCTGCAACACACCGAATGGCGCCCGGGCGAGGCGATACCGAGCGAGATGGAGCTTGCCGCGCGTTTCAAGGTGAGCCAGGGCACGGTGCGCAAGGCCATCGACGAACTGGCCGCCGAGAATCTGCTCGTGCGCCGCCAAGGCAAAGGCACGTTCGTCGCGACCCACGCCGAGGAGCACGTGCAGTTTCGATTTTTGCGCCTGATGCCCGACCGCGGCGAACCCGGCGGCATGGCGCGCCGGCTGATCGATTGCAAGCGGCAGCGCGCCCCGGCCGATGTGGCGCGCGCATTGCACCTGCGCGCGAGCGACCCGGTGATCCGCGTCAGGCGCCTGCTGTCGTTCCGCGCCACGCCG
>JANMAW010000537.1:0-8587 GCA_031360005.1 Rhizobacter sp. | reverse complement strand
CCACCGGCGTCGAGATGGCCGGCACGATGACCGAGATCGCGCACCACACGCTGCCGCAGGAGTTCCGCCGCATCGACTCGACACAGACACGAGTCGTGCTGGTCGAGGGCTCGCACCGCGTGCTCGGCGCATTCGTGCCGGCGCTGTCGCAGCGGGCGCGCGAGCAACTCGTGAGGCTCGGCGTCGATGTGCGCACCGGCTGCAAGGTCACCGGCATCGATGCCGAAGGCGTCGATTACGAAACCCGCGACGGCGATGCGGTGCAGACGCATCGGGTGGCGAGCAAGACGGTGATCTGGGCCGCTGGCGTGGCCGGATCGAAGCTCGGGCGGGCGCTGGGCGACGGTGCGGGAGCGTCGCTGGATCGCGCCGGCCGCGTCATCGTGCAGCCCGATCTGAGCCTGGCCGGCCACCCCGAGATCGCGGTGATCGGCGACCTCGCCGCGGCGAAGAGCCACCCGAAGGGCGCGGGCCGCGGCGCGCCAACCGCGGTGCCCGGTGTCAGCCCCGCCGCGAAGCAGATGGGCCGCGCCGCCGCCGCGAACCTGCTGCGGCGGCTGCGCGGTGCGCCAACACTGCCGTTCCGCTACGTCGACTACGGCAACCTCGCGACCGTGGGCCGCAAGGCCGCGGTCGTCGACCTCACGGTGCCGGGGCTCGGCGCGCTGCGTTTCGCGGGCTATTTCGCCTGGCTGTTCTGGCTCTTCGCACACATCTATTTCCTGATCGGCTTTCGCAACCGGCTGACGGTGATGCTCGACTGGGCCTGGGCCTACTGGACCTACGAGCGATCCGCGCGGGTCGTCGCGCAGCCGCCGTCGAAAGCGCCGTCGGGGCCACCAGCACCCTGACGCGTTGTCCGGCCGCGATCGCGCTTCCCTAGAATCCGTCACACGCCGCAAGGCAAGCATCCGGACGCCCACGCATGGACACCCGCACCTCTACCCACCGCCTGCGCATCGAGCGCGTCCGCGACGCGCTGAAGCGCCACGGCCTCGCCGCCGTGCTGGTGCCTTCGAGCGACCCGCACCTGAGCGAGTACCTGCCCGAGCGCTGGCAGGGTCGGCAGTGGCTGTCGGGGTTCACCGGTTCGATGGCCACGCTGGTGGTCACGCTCGACGGCGCCGCGCTGTTCGCCGACAGCCGCTACTGGGTGCAGGCCGCGGCCGAACTCGCGGGCACCGGGATCGATCTGGTGAAGATCCCGACCGGCAACTCGACCCAGCATGTCGATTGGCTTTCGAAGCACGTGCCTGCCGGAGCGACGGTCGGCGTCGACGGCAGCGTGCTCGGCCTCGCCGCGGCGCAGTTTCTTGCCGCAGCTTTGACGAAGGCCGGCGTGCTGCTGCGCACCGACTTCGACGCGCTCAACGAGGTCTGGCCCGAGCGCCCCGGCCTGCCCGCGGCCGCGGTCTACGAGCACCTCGCACCGCAGGCGCCGCTGGCGCGCGCCGCCAAGCTCGCCAGCGTGCGCGAGGCGATTGCGCGGCACGGAGCCACGCACCACTTCATCTCGACCGTCGACGACATCGCGTGGCTGCTCAACCTGCGCGGCTCCGACGTCAACTTCAACCCAGTGTTCCTCGCCCACGCGCTGCTCGACCCGAACGGCGTGACGCTCTTCGTCGCCGACGGCAAGGTCGGCGCCGCGCTGCAGGCCGTGCTCGCGAAAGACGGCGTGCGCACCGCGCCGTACGACCAGGTTGCCGCGGCGCTGCGCGAACTGCCGCCCGATGCTTTGCTGCTGATCGATCCAAGGCGCGTGACCTTCGGGCTACGTGGCAATGTCGACGCCCGCGTCATCGAAGCGATCAACCCCAGCACGTTGTTGAAGAGCCGCAAGACTGCGCGCGAGGCCGAGCATGTGCGCGACGCGATGGCGCAGGACGGCGCCGCCATGTGCGAGTTCTATGCGTGGTTCGAGGCCGCGCTAGCGGACCCGAAACGAGCCGAGCCGATCACCGAGCTGACGATAGACGAGCGGCTCAGCGCCGCGCGCGCCGGGCGCGCCGGATTCATCGGCTTGAGCTTCAACACGATCGCCGCGTACAACGCGAACGGCGCGATGCCGCACTACCACGCTACGAAGGAGTCGCACGCGGTGATCGAGGCGAAGCCGGTCGAGGGCGGCCTGTTGCTGATCGATTCGGGCGGCCAGTACCTCGGCGGCACGACGGACATCACGCGCGTCTGGCCGATCGGCAGCATCAGGGCCGAGCACCGGCGCGACTACACGCTGGTGCTGAAGGGCACCATCGCGCTGAGCCGCACGCGCTTTCCGCGCGGCACGCTGTCGCCGATGCTCGACGCGATCGCGCGTGCGCCGCTGTGGGAACACGGGCTCGACTACGGCCACGGCACCGGCCACGGCGTCGGCTACTTCCTGAACGTGCACGAAGGGCCGCAGAGCATCTCGAAGGTGATCCCCGACGCCCACATGGCGATGGAGCCGGGCATGATCACCAGCATCGAGCCTGGGCTGTACCGGCCCGGGCGCTGGGGTATCCGCATCGAGAACCTGGTGCTGAACGTTCCGGCGGCATCGGTCGCTGCCAGCGGCGCGACCGAGTTCGGCGAGTTCCTCGAGTTCGAGACGCTGACGCTGTGCCCGATCGACACCCGCTGCATCGAGCGCTCGCTGCTGCGGCAAGACGAGATCGACTGGCTCAACGCCTACCACGCGACGGTGCGAGCGCGTCTCGCGCCGCTCGTCGGCGGCGACGCGCTGGGCTGGCTGATGCTGCGCACGACGCCGATCTGAATCGTGCCGATGAGGCGTTCGCCGCACCGATGATGACTGTCGCATCAGCCTCGCCGACGCGCGCCACCCCCGCCATCGGCGTCGACCTCGGCGGCACCAAGATCGAGGCGATCGCACTTGACCCGACCGGCGCGAGCCTGTGGCGGCAGCGCGTCGCGACGCCCGCCGGCGACTACCGCGCGACGCTCGACAGCGTGGCGGCATTGGTGACGCGCGCGGAGTCGGATCTGGGCATCGCGGGCTGCAGCGTCGGCGTCGGCACGCCGGGAACCTCCACCGACGCCGGCCTGATCAAGAACGCCAACTCGACCTGCCTGAACGGCCAGCCGCTGCGACTCGACCTCGAACGCGTGCTCGGCCGGCCGGTGCGCATCGCGAACGACGCCAACTGCCTCGCGTTGTCGGAGGCGACCGATGGCGCGGCGGCGGGTGCGACGATCGCGTTCGCGGTGATCCTCGGCACCGGCGTCGGCGCCGGCGTCGTCGTCAACGGGCGGCTGCTGGTCGGCGCCAACGGCCTCGCGGGCGAGTGGGGCCACAACCCGCTGCCCTGGGCCGAAGCCGGCGAGCTGCCCGGGCCCGCGTGCTTCTGCGGCCAACGCGGCTGCATCGAGACCTGGCTCAGCGGGCCAGGCCTGGCGCGCGACCACGCCGTGCACACCGGCGACGCCAGCACCGCGAAACAGATCGGCGAGCGCGCAGCGCGCGGCGCTGCCGATTGCGAGGCAACCCTGCGACGCTACGAGTCGCGTCTGGCACGCAGCCTCGCGCACGTGATCAACCTGCTCGATCCCGACGTGATCGTGCTGGCCGGCGGCGTGTCGGGCCTGGACCGGTTGCTCGTCAACGTGCCGCGGCTTTGGGGCGCATTCGTGTTCAGCGGTGGCCTGAAAGACGCGGTGCGAACGCGCCTCGTGAAGAGCTTGCACGGCGACTCGTCGGGAGTGCGCGGCGCGGCCTGGTTGTGGCGCGATTCCTGAGGCCGGACGGCCGCTTCACCTGCGGTAGTCCATCGGCGATTTCTGCGGCCCGGCCGTCCCGATCGGCGTTCTGTCGCAGGCCGCTGTGAAGTGCGCTTCGGGGCTCCTAGAGTTCACTCCAACGCGAACCCCACGCGCATCGACGAAACCCGAAGGAGCCATCATGATCGACAGCATCTTCTCAGCCGCCCTGACCTTCTGCCTGTTGTCGGCCGGCACGCTGGCGATCGGCTCGGCCATGTTCGAAACCGGCCCGCGGGGCGCCGTGCCCCATGTGAAGGTCGTGCAACTCGAACGCGTCGAGATCGTCGGCAAGCGCATGGCGCCGGCTGCCGTCGTGGCAGACAGCGACCCCATGCCCACGACGCGGCACATAAGGTGAGCGGGTAAACCAGGCCGCGCTTCTGCAGAGATTCAGTCCCCGTGCACGCGACGCCTGAGGGCACGCTTCAGGCGGTTTCGGGCAGTCTTCCAAGGACCGATAGTCGCCTGATGCTCCGCGACCGCCGCGCTACCGGCGGCGCGGACGACCGACATCGCGGTCGGTCGCTTCTCGATCACCACGACACTGTCGTAGTACGTGACGGAACGAGCCGAACGGGTGAAGTCGCCGACCGACAGTTTGCCTGGCTCCTCGGAGTGCCAGGCGTTGAGCGAATCGATCCAGTTCTTGCTGTATTCGACAAATGATTCGCGCCGTCTATAGCCCCCACCGAACTTGCGCCAGTACGACGTGTGCGTGTCCTCGCACAGATAGATGCCGTGGTCGGAAACGTGCGGGAACAGTTCCTCGAACGTTGCGATCTGCTGGTCCATCGTGTGCCCGCCGTCGTCAATGAGGATGTCGATTCGGGGAATCTTCGCCCCCAGAGAGCGCAGGAAAGACCGGTCGCCTTGATCGCCGATGAAGATCTCGACACCTTGCTCCTCCAACTGTCTGCAGTGAGGGTTGATGTCGATGCCGTAAATCTTGGCTGCACTTCCGAAGTACTTGCGCCACAGTTGAAGTGAGCCACCATGGTTCACGCCGAACTCGACAACGCATACATCGGACCCTCGATATCGCGAGAAGTGCGCGTCATAGATGGCGAAGTAGTGTTCCCATTTTTGAACCAGCCGGCCAGTGTGTTCGTTGAAGTAGCGCTCGAGATCATTCATTGCAACGGGAACCGTTTCGGTGTCGGTCGGCGAGACGCTTTCCAGCGTGCCCATATGCGCCGGCTTCGCCGCGCCTCAATCGATCATAGGCGTTCAGATGCCGGGTCGCAGCAGCTTGGCCGACAACGCCTGCGACAGAGTGTCGGCACAGTCCTGCAGATGCGCGCGCGTGTCGACACTCAGCGTGCCTTGGTTCGACGCAGCGTTGACGCGCACGAGCATGGTCTGGGCCTGCGCGCGCATCAGGCTGCGCGCATCGGCGCGGTCGGCGCCGCCGGGGCGCAGCAGCAGCCCGGCGACCCGGTTCAGGTGCTCGCGCTGCAGCGCGCGCCGCGGCGCCGGGATCTCGCTCGCACGGCTCGATTCGACGCCGCCGAGTTCGCTCCAGATGTCGCGCTCCAGCCGACCGTACAGCTCGGAGAGTTGAAACGCCTCGCTGCGGCGCGCGGCCTTGCCCTGGCTGTCGAGGATGCGTGCGGCGACGCCGTCGCTCAGCAGCTGCGTCAGCAGCGCTCGCTGCACCGCGAGAACCCGCTGCGTCAGCGAGAAGTCGGTCGCGACCGGGCCACCGCCTCGCTCCAGGGCCTCGACGCGCTCCTGGAAATCGGGCGCGAGTCGCCGTTGCAGCGCCGGCGACACCGCGAAGCTGTCGGCCGCGAACAGGCCGCGCGACAGCTGGTCGAGCGCGTCGCGCTGTGCGCTCGCGGCCACCGGCTGCAGCGGATCACGCCCTGAGCCCGGAAAGTCGCGCAGCGTGCGCACGCCGCCGATCTGGCGCGCGAGCACGCCCACCGAACGCGCCGCGTCGTTGATTGCGTAATTCAGTGAACGGCGCAGCACCGCGTAGTCCTGCTGCGGCGGCAGCAGCCGCGTCTCCTGGCGCTTGAACAGGTCGCGCGCGATCGCCAGCCGCTTGCGCGCGAATGCGAGCGGGTCGTCGCCAAGGTCGAAGTGGAGTGCTTCGGGGTCGATGCCGAGATAGTTGTCTTCGTCGGTTCCGAAGGCCAGCGCCGGATCGACGCTGCGCGCCGCGACACGCTCGAGCTCGGCCTTCTCGTCCTCGGGAGCGATCGGCTTGTAGGCGTATTCGATCGCCCAGTAATCGTATGGGCCGAGCGTGCTCTGGAACGGCGCGACGAGGCGTTCGCCCGGGCTCGCGAGATTGACCGGCGCGTACTCCATCACCGAGCCGGTCAGCGCATGGGTGCGCGTGAATTCTGGGTCGGAGAGCTGCTGGTCGGTGTAGACACGCGACGCGCGGAAGTTGTGGCGGAGGCCGAGCGTGTGGCCGACCTCGTGCATCGCGGTGTCTTTCAGGTAGTCGAGAACGAACTGCTGCGCCTCGGGGCCGTTCGGGTCGAGATCGCCGCGCGCCGCAAGCACATCGAGCGCGTAGGCGAACTGCTCGGCGGCCTGCTCGGCGTTCATGCAGGCCCGCGCGTCGAAGCGCTCGCCGCTGCCCTCGCCGCCCGTCTGCATCAGCTTCGCGAGCTCGCCGGCGCTGCTGTTCAGGATCTGCGAACGCGACGCCCGCACCGAGCGCGACGACAGGCTTTCGATGCCGATGTTCGCATTCAGAATTTCGCCGCTGCGCGGGTCGACATGGCTCGGCCCGATCGCACCGAAGGACGGCGCGGCATTCGTCATCCAGCGCACCGACGCACCCGAGTCGAGGGTGTCGAAATCGGCATCGTCGGGCTGGACCTTGACTTCGATCGCATTCTTGAAGCCGATGCGCTCGAACGCCTTGTTCCATTCGAGGATACCGGCGCCGATCGCGTCGCGGTACTTCAGCGGGATCGTGCGATCAAGCCAGTACACGATCGGCTTCACAGGCTCGGAGAGCTCGGCCGACGGATCCTTCTTGTCGAGCCGCCAGCGGTCGACATGGCGCACGAGCGGGCTGCGTGCGGTGTCGTCGCTGAAGTCCCACTGCGACGCGGTGAAATAGCCGATGCGCGCATCCGCGGCCCGCGGGCGCATCGGTTGCACCGGCAGCGCCGCGATCGCATAGTGCACCGTGACGAACAGGCTGCGCGGGTCGGGCACGGTGGACGGCACGGTCGGCACCAGCGCTCCCGGCGCTGCGCCGGGTTGCGGCGCCGAGAGCGAGCCGGTCGCGAAATGCGCGAGCACCTGAAGCACCAGGCCGTCGGGCTTGACCCGGGTCATCGTGATCGCCGAGTTGCGCGCATCGAAACCGTAGCCCTGGCGGTAGCTGCGCTGCAGGCGCATGCCGATGCCCAGCATGTCGTTGACGAAGAGCGCATTCGCGTCGACCAGCACCGACTTGCGCTCGGGCTGCGCCTGGCTCGCCACCGGCGTGCTCGCGAGCAGGCTCGGCGAGAACGCAGCAGCCACCGCGCGACCCTCGGGCGTGCCGGCGCGTGCGGTGAACTCGGTGTTGCGCGCGATCATCTGCACCTGGTTGTGGATGCGGCGGAACTCGATCACGCGCTCTTCGTCCATCAGCCCGCCGAACAGCATCGCTTCGCCGATGCCTGTCGCGAGCTTCGGCGACAGGAAGAACGGCCTGTTGAAGTCTTCAGGCTTCAGCTCGATCCAGACTTTCTCGTCCTTCTGGTACAGCGTGAACAGACCTTCGGTCTTTGTCGTGTCCTTGATCACCGCGGCGAAAGTCTGCGGGCTGCCGGCCGGCTGGCCTGTCGGTTGCGGCGTGCCCGGAGGCACGCCGGAAGCACTGGGCCCGGGGGCGTTTGCGGCGCGTGGCAGGTTCGCCAACGCCGCAGCGAGGCTGCCGCCGGCCGAGTTCAGCGCCGCGCAACCGCCCAGCAGCGCGAGCGCCAGCGAGGCCAGCAACGGGCGGCCGAAGGAAGTCGCGAAGTGGTTCATCGTGTCTGCGGGGCCTGAAAACGGGCGCCACGGGTCGATTCCCGGTGGGGCTCGGTACGTGGGGGCGCATCGACGACCCCCGGTTCAGCAATTTTGCGCGCAGACGCGTTCCCCGCAGCGGCACTTTGTCATGACCATTGCCTATCACTCGATCATTTGAGCGCCTTGTAGCGCAGGCGATGCGGCCGGGCGCCCTCTTCGCCCAGCCGCTTCTTCTTGTCGGCCTCGTACTCCTGGTAGTTGCCGTCGAAGAAGACCCATTTGGAATCGCCTTCGCAGGCCAGGATGTGCGTCGCGATGCGGTCGAGGAACCAGCGGTCGTGGCTGATGACCATCAGGCTGCCGGCGAATTCGAGCAAGGCGTCTTCGAGCGCGCGCAGCGTTTCGACGTCGAGGTCGTTGCTCGGCTCGTCCAGCATCAGCACGTTGCCGCCCTGCGCCAGCGTCTTCGCCAGGTGAAGCCGGCCGCGCTCGCCCCCTGACAGGCTGCCGACCAGCTTCTGCTGGTCGTTGCCCTTGAAGTTGAAGCGGCCGATGTAGGCCCGCGACGGCATCACGAACTTGCCGACGACGATGTTGTCGAGGCCACCCGAGACGTCCTGCCAGACCGTCTTGTCGGACTGGAGCGAATCGCGGCTCTGGTCGACGAACGCCATCTTCACAGTCGGCCCGATCTTCACGGTCCCCGAGTCGGGCTTCTCCTTGCCGGCGATCATGCGGAACAGCGTCGACTTGCCGGCGCCGTTGGGCCCGATGATGCCGACGATCGCACCGGCCGGCACCTTGAAGCTGAGGTCGTCGATCAGCATCCGGTCGCCGAAGCTCTTGCTGACGT
>JANMAW010000376.1:0-15633 GCA_031360005.1 Rhizobacter sp. | reverse complement strand
TCGTGGTCGTACAGGCGCGAGCGCAGCCGCTTCCAGGCGACGTCGCGGTTGCTGTGCTGGCTGCGGCCGTCCTGGCACTGCACGACGATGCCGGTCGGGATGTGGGTAAGCCGCACCGCCGAGTCGGTCTTGTTGATGTGCTGGCCGCCGGCGCCGCTGGCGCGGAAGGTGTCGGTGCGCACGTCCGACGGGTTGATGTCGATCTCGATCGAGTCGTCGACCTCGGGGTAGACGAAGATGCTGGCGAAGCTGGTGTGGCGCCCGCCCGCGGAGTCGAACGGGCTCTTGCGCACCAGCCGGTGCACGCCGGTCTCGGTGCGCAACAGGCCGAACGCATAGTCGCCCTCGACCTTGATCGTGGCGCTCTTGATGCCGGCGATGTCGCCTTCGGACTCGTCCTCCATCGTCGTCTTGAAGCCCTTCCGCTCGGCGTACTTCAGATACTGGCGCAGCAGCATGCTGGCCCAGTCGCACGCTTCGGTGCCGCCGGCGCCGGCCTGGATGTCGATGAAGCAGTTCAGCGGGTCCTCGGGCTTGTTGAACATGCGGCGGAACTCGAGCTGCGCGACGGTCGCGTCCAGCTTCTGCGCATCGGCCTCGATCGCGCGCAGGCTGGCTTCGTCGCCGTCGGCCTTCGACATGTCGAACAGCTCGGTGTTGTCGGACAGGTTGCTCGTCAGGTGGTCGATCGTCTCGACGACGGTTTCGAGCGTGCGTTTCTCGCGTCCCAGTTCCTGCGCGCGCTTCGGTTCGTCCCAGACCTTCGGGTTCTCGAGCGCGGCGACGACTTCGTTGAGTCTCAGGGCTTTCCGGTCGTAGTCAAAGATACCCCCGGAGGTCGACCGTGCGCTGCGTCAGGTCGGCCAGCGAGTTGCCGATGGCATTGATGTGTTCGACGTCCATGGATGCTTTCAGTGGGTCGAGCGGTGCTCGAAGGGCGCGATTTTGACACGGCGGGGAGGCGCCTGGCGGCGCTTCGGCCTCCGGCCCGAACCGGCTCCGCCGGCGTTCCCCGCCGTGGCAAACCGGCCGCGCCGGCGTTCGCCTGCGTCGAAGCCTGCGGCCCTGCCCTCGTTTGCACGAGAGCGGGACGCTAGGCGGTCAAGAACGCCTCCAGGCGTTCGGCGAGAGCTTCCGGCTGGTCGTGGTGCAGCATGTGCCCGGCCGGCGACAGCACGTGCTTTTCGACATCGCGCACCACGCTCAGCCGTTCATGGAACTCGGCCTTCGTGTAGCGCGTGCCCCACCACTTGCCGATGTCGGTCTGGTCGCCCTCGACCCACAGCACCTTGGCGGTGATGAGCTTCCAGCATTCGAGCACTTCATCGCGCTGATAGAGCGTCGGGCTCATGCGTTTGTGCGCCGGGTCGCCGAGGATCTCGAAGCGCCCGGCGCTGCCATCGGCATTGACCTTCCGGCGCGACCAGTGCTGCGCGAGCCAGGCGGCGCGTTGCGCCGGCAGCAGCGGGTTGGTCTTGCGCAACCGCTCGGCGACAGCGGCCAGGCTGTCGTAGTCGCGCAGTTCGGCGCGCTCCTTGAGTTCGTCGAGCCATTGCAGATAACGCTTCGGCGCCTGCGATGGTTTCGTGAGCGGCATTCCGAACCCCTCGAGATTGACGAGCCGGCGGATGCGCTCGGGCCGGATGCCGGCATACAGCATCACGACGTTGCCGCCCATGCTGTGGCCGAGCATGTCGATCGGCTGCCCGGGTGCCGCGTCGAAGAACAGCGCATCGAGCGCGGCATCGAGGTCGCCGACGTAGTCGGGAATCCAGTAGGTGTCGGCGGCCGGTGCATCGGTCAGGCCGAAGCCGCGCCAGTCGAACGCGAGAACATGGCGATCTGTCGGAAACGCGTCGACGACGAACTGGAACGACGCGGCCACGTCCATCCAGCCGTGCTGCATCAGCAGCGGCGGGCGCTCGGGCGTGACCATCGACGCGTCGCCCCACTCGAGCACATGATGGCGCAGGCCGCGCAGCGTGATGAAGCGGCTGCGGCTGGGCCGCCGCACGGTGTAGGCATCTGCATTCATGCGAGGCACTGTACGCGGCGCGCGCCGGCTGCGCTGTCGGGGCCGAGCCGCCGCAGCGAAGCGCCTATGAAACTGCGCAACGCACAGGGCCACGAAGGGCCCCTTCGTGGCCCTTGGCTCGTTCTCGCGCCTTCACTGCACAGATGCTCGGGTGCTTCGTTCCGGCGCGAGACAGCCGGTGCGAGAATCCGCGCATGAAGCAACCTGCGGCCGCGCCTGCCCCATTCACGCTGCGCAGCGCCGAGTTGCGCGATGTCGGCGCGATCGTCCAGCTGATTCGCGACCTCGCCGAGTTCGAGAAGCTCACGCACCTGGTGCAGGTCACGGCCGAGAAGTTGCGCCCGCAGCTGTTCGGCGAGCGCCCCGCGGCCGAGGCGCTGGTCGCCGAATGCGGGGGCGAGGTGGTGGCGTTCGCGCTGTTCTTCACCAACTTCTCGACCTTTCTGGCGCAGCCGGGTCTCTACCTCGAAGACCTGTACGTCAAGCCCGATCATCGCGGCAGCGGCATCGGCAAGGCCCTGTTGACCAGGCTCGCCGCGCTGGCGGTCGAGCGCAGTTGTGGACGTTTCGAATGGAGCGTGCTCGACTGGAACGAGACCGCGATCCGGTTCTACGAGCGCATGGGCGCGACGCTGATGCCCGACTGGCGCATCTGCCGGGTCAGCGGCGACGCGCTGCGAACGCTGGCCGCCTGACCGGCTTGCGGCGATGAGCACCTCAGCCGATGGCCGCTGGCATCCGGGCATCGGCGACCCGAACGTCACGGGTTGGGTCACCGTTGCGGCGTACGTCGCCGCGATGGTGATGTGCGCGGTCTGCGCGGCGCGCGAACCGACTCGCGGCCGCCGCCGCTTCGTGTGGGCGGCATTCGCGCTGACGATGGCATTTCTGGGTGTCAACAAGCAACTGGATCTGCAGACCTGGTTCACCGAAATCGGCCGGGACATGGCGCAGGCCGAGGGCTGGTATGCCGTCCGGCAGACGGTCCAGGCGCTGTTCATCGCTGCGCTTGCCGGCGCCGGCGCGATCGGGCTCGTCTGGTTGCTGCATCTGCTGCGCGGCCTGGGCAGCGAGCTTCGATGCGCCGCGCTCGGGCTGCTGTTACTCGCGGTATTCGTGGTGGCCCGGGCCGCCTCGTTCCACCATGTCGACCGGCTGCTGGGGATCGAGCTGGCGAGCGGCGTGCGATTGAACGCGCTGCTCGAACTGACCGGCATCGGCATTGTCGCCGGAGCCGCCGCGGCCCGGCTGCTCCGCCGGAGCGCCGGCCGGGTGCGCGCAGCAACCGATTGACGCGGATCACAGTGCGGCTGCGACCCGATCCCGGCGATGGCTACGCCGCACTGCACGCTGGCTTCCGCTGGTCGGTGCCGGTGCAGTTCAACATCGCACAGGTCTGCTGCGCACGCTGGGCGCGCGACACACCGAACGCGATCGCGATTCGCAGCGAGCACGAGGGCGGCCGCACGGCGACCCACACCTACGCCGAACTGCAACTCGAAGCGAACCGCCTGTCGCATGCGCTGAGGCGCCTCGGCGTGGCGCGCGGTGATCGGGTCGGGATTGTGATGCCGCAGCGCTTCGAAACCGCCGTGGCGCACATCGCGCTGTACCAGCTCGGCGCGATCGGCATGCCGCTGTCGATGCTGTTCGGCCCCGATGCGCTCGAGTACCGGCTGAACGACAGCGAGGCGCGCGTCGCGATCGTCGATGAAAGCGGCATCGCCAACCTGCTGGCCGCGCGGCGCGCGTGCCCGGGGCTGGCGACGGTGCTGGCGGTCGGCGCCGCGCAAGGGCAGGGCGACCTCGACTGGAACGCCGCGCGCCGGCGCGGGCGTGCCACCTTCACGCCGGTCGAGACGCTCGCCGACGACGCCGCGGTGTTGATCTACACCAGCGGGACGACCGGCCCGCCGAAAGGCGCGCTGATTCCGCACCGCGCGCTGATCGGCAACCTCAGCGGTTTCATCGCGAGCCAGAACTGGTTCGGCTTTGAGGACAGGCCCTCTCCCTTGAGGGAGAGGGGGCGGGAGAGGGTGGGTGTCAGTTCAAGGCCGAGGCCCAGCCTCGGGAAACAGAAGACGCGCGGCGTTTTCTGGTCTCCCGCGGACTGGGCCTGGACCGGCGGGCTGATGGACGCGTTGCTGCCGACGCTGTACTTCGGTCGCGAGATCGTCGCGACCCGGGGCCGCTTCTCGCCCGAGACGGCATTCGGCGTGATGCAGCGCCACCGCGTCACCCACACCTTCCTGTTCCCGACCGCACTGAAGGCGATGATGAAGGCGGTGCCGTCGCCGCGCGAGCGCTACGACCTGAAGCTGCGTGCCGTGATGAGCGCCGGCGAGGCGGTGGGCGATGCGGTGTTCGCCTGGTGCCGCGACCGGCTCGGCGTGCCGGTCAACGAGATGTTCGGCCAGACCGAGATGAACTACATCGTCGGCAACTCGCATGCGAAGTGGCCGGCGCGCCCCGGCAGCATGGGCCGGCCGTACCCTGGCCACCGCGTCGCGGTGATCGACGACGCCGGCGTCGAGTGCGCGCGCGGCACGCCGGGCGATGTGGCGCTGCACCGGCGCGACATCCACGGCCACCCCGACCCGGTTTTCTTTCTCGGCTACTGGAGGAACGCCGCCGCGACGGCCGCCAAGTACACCGGCGATCCGTCGAACAGCTGGTGCCGCACCGGCGACCTGGCGGTGATGGATGCCGACGGCTACCTCTGGTACCACGCCCGCAGCGACGACGTGTTCAAGGCCGCCGGCTACCGCATCGGCCCGGGCGAGATCGAGAACTGCCTCGTCAAGCACCCGGCGGTGGCCAACGCCGCCGTCGTGCCCAAGCCCGATGCGCAGCGTGGTGCGGTGGTCAAGGCCTTCGTCGTGCTCGCGCCCGGCTTCCAGGGCACTGCCTTCCTCGTCGAAGAGCTGCAGCAGCACGTGCGTGGCCAGCTCGCACCTTACGAGTACCCGAAGGAGATCGAGTTCATCGATGCGTTGCCGATGACGACGACCGGCAAGGTGCAGCGGCGCGTGTTGCGGCTGCGGGAAGAGGAGCTCGCCAAGGCGGGCGGATGACCTGCCGCGCGACGCGGGCGCCGCTTCCCGCCGGTCGAAGATCTCAGGTCGGCACGACGGCGCCCAACTGCTTCGCGAGGTGCAGCATCTGGGCGTTCAGATCCACCTCGACTCCGCGAGCCGGCGCCGCGCCGATGAAAAACGTCTCGCGCCCGCGCTGGGCGACAAGCCGGTAGCCATCCGATCCCTGCGATCGCGCGTAGATGACGGTTTCGCAAGTGTCGGAAATCAGTGCCTTGTTGCCGGTCACCGACTGCGCTTCGTAAAAGTTGCTGCCTTTCGGCGCCTCGGTCAGTATCCACATGGTTCGATCCTCGGCGCTCCGCGCGCCGCCGGCGGCGGGGTCGGAATGCGTGGTTGATGCGTCTAATGTGCCTGAGCCGGCCGCCGACGCGATTTCGAGTTGACGGCACGTGCCGACGGCGGGCAACGAGCGCACCCTGATACGGTTCTGTTGACTTGCTTCGTTCCGATCTCCTACAAGGAACCGCGGGGGTGTCTGACGTTGGAGGCATACGCGCATGCCTACATTCGAGGCTCGGCCGAGGATCGCGGTGTAAGAACTGCGGAAGCGGATCCGACCTCCGATCGAGGCTCGAATTGCAGATCTGAGTTCGCTGCGGACCTCGACGACACCACCCACAACCCAAGGAGCATTGGATGAAGACGATTGCAACGGTTTTGACATCGGCATGCATGGCACTGGCCGCGAGCGGGGCCTTCGCGCAGGACGCGATGAAGAAGGAGGGCGCCATGACCGGAGACGGCATGATGAAAAAGGACATGACGATGCAGCAATGCAAGGATCACATGGCGATGGCGAACAAGGACGGAATGAAGAAGGACGACGCCATGATGAAGATGGACAAGATGTGCGCCGGCATGATGAAACATGAGGGCGGCATGATGAAGGGCGACACGATGAAGAAGGATGATTCGATGAAGCAGAACATGCCGAGCGAGCCGATGAAGAAGTAATTCCGGATTTCTGCGAACCGGCCCGTTTGGCGTTGCCGAAACGGGCTCTCTTTTGCGCCGAACAGAACCTTGCGCTGGCGCGGCCAGAACCCAGAAAAGCCTCGCGTCGTTACCGGCGCTAGGCTTGCCACGCAGCGCCTCACGGGCGCCTTTCAGAACGTCAGCCAGGTCCCGCGCAGGCCTTGCTGCTCAACCCCCGGCTTGGCCCAATCGCAAACGCCTTGCGGGAAGATTGCATTCAGCCGAGTCTGCTGTGCAGCGGAAAAAGTGACCATGTAATCACTGGTGGTGACCGGCTTCAGCTGGCACGCGATGACGTCGGCCGCGATCGAAGCCCCTGCCACGAAACGCGGCGCGCCGGGCGCCGGATACAGCGCCGCGCATTGCCCGCTCGTACGCTGCTGCTTTTCGACAATCTTCACCGGGTTTGCGTCGCGCGTCATGCAGCCCTCCTGCAGCGTCGACGGCTTGTTGCGAACGACCTTCGCGTGTTGCGTGCCGCCCGCGTTGTCGCCGGCAATGTTGGCCAGCCACTGATCCATTTGCTTCAGCGCATCGAGCAACAGCGGGCTGGCGCTCGTGTAGTAGCCGTAGCGAAAATCCTCATGCAGCATCACCTGATTGTCGGCGTCTCCGTTGGCCTTGATCAGGCGCTCGCGCATCGAAAACGAGTGGTAGCGCAGGTGGATGTCCCCCGCCGTCTGCTCGTCGGCATAGGCGCGATAGTCGATGATCGGGATGTCCCTGAGCCCGCCGTCGCCGTTGGTCAGCCGTCCGGTCTGGTAGGCCGCCCGGATGGCCGCCGCATCACCGACCGTGCGCTGTGCCTGGAAGTTCGCATCGACGTCGTAGCCCCCTGCGTTCTCGTTGATGTCGAGGAACTGGTCGGTGCTGATGACGCCGTCGTTCAAAGCCTGGAGCCCGTACTGGACGCCGGAATTGTCGAGCGGGCGGCGAGCGAAGCCGGTCGCCGGGTCCCTGCCGAAGACGTTGACCTGATGGTCGTAGACATCACAGCGCGCACCCGTCGGATTCGTCACCGGGGTATAGCGCAGAGCCGCGGGCAGCACTGCCGGACAGAACGCCGTCGGCGAGATTCGCAGTGCTCCGTCGTAGACGGTGCCGGTGTAGATCGTCGCCGAGTTCTGCACGCCCGCCACCTTGGCTTGCTGGTCGGCAGTGAATTGGCCCGGTACCTTGTTCTTGAAATAGTTGCCCAGCAGCCGCTGGTCGGTGATGGAGTAAACCGTCGCGAACGTGACCTCCGGGAAGCTGCAACCGGGCAGGATGCCGTCGAGCAGCCCCGGGTAGTTGTCCGCAATCTGGTGCTGCTGGTAGGAGCCGCCGGAGCAACCCCAGCCAATGGTGTATCGCGGCCGGCCATAGACTTCGATGAAGCGCTCTTTGACCATCGCCATCGACTCGGCCGCGATCAGGTCCTGGCAGTTGTTGCCGAAGACGTTCAGCGAAGACGAGGCAATTGCATAGCCCTGCTTCAGGATGTTGTCGTCGAGCACCCCGCCGGTCGAACTACCCTGGCGGTACCAGCCGCCGGTACAGCCGCCGCCGAAGGTATAGACCAGGCGGCCGTTCCAACCGGCCGGCGAGTTGACCGGAGTGGGCGCTGTCTCGGCGGCCGGGTTATGCAACACGGCGGTCTGGTAGATCGCGCGGTTCAGTGTTCCGGTTTCAATGCGCACGACGTAGGGCACGGTCTTGCCGTCGCCGGTCGTCTGGGCGACGTCCGACGGCAGCGCGTTCAGGCTCGGCAACGGCTTGAACTGCGCACCGATCGTCGCCGTCGTGCGGTAAACGTAGTCGACCCGCGTGGCGATGGAGCAGTTCGCGTCGAGTGGTGCGCCGAGCGTGGCGCCGCCGACGAGCGTGAAGGTCTGGGTTTCGCAGATGAACGGCGTTTCCTGCGGGCCCGAGAACAGCGGTCCCGTGCGCGGGGAGTTGGTGACGTCGAGTGAGGTTGTCACGGAGGGGCTCGTCGAGCCCGCGGGGAACAGTTCGGCCGTCAGCGTGTTCTTGCCGACGGTCATGCCGCTGACAAGCCCGATCGGCTTGCCATCGTTTTGCAGCGCGAAGGCGCTCGTCACATCGTTGCCGTTGAGCTTCACGCGTACGGTGCTGCTGCTGGGCAGGTCGCCGGTGACCCGCACCAGAGCATCGCCGCCCGAAACCCACTGCGGGCCGGTCGATGACACCACTTCGAGCTTCATGTTCGATCCGGCGGTCTCATCGTCCCCGCCGCCGCAGGAAGCCAGGCCCGTCAGGGCCAGGGTCGCCGCAATAGCCGTTGCCTTCCGCGAGCGGAAACGGCGCTGATTCATCGCATCCATCGGTTGTCTCCTTGTCGCTGTCATGGCGCAGCGTGAGACATGCTGATCAGCGTCCGTACCCAACGCGATCGATACAAACCCTGTGTCGATGCCGACGAACAACTGCAGCAACTTCGCGAGAAGAAACGGCTGGCCGAAGGCGCCCGGTCACCACGAGTCCCTTGAACAGGGAGTTCTCCGCCGGCATCCCGGCAGATACCATCAACGTCGAGCCTGGGCCGATACGAGCCAACGGCCATTGGTTTGGGGGGAACCGGGGCATGTCCTTGGCCGATTCGATCGACTGCACGCTTGCAGAGTTGCTTCGCGAACAAGCTTTCCAGCGGCCCGATGCGCCTGCCATCCTGGCCCCGGGATGCTCGCCGCTGGGCTTCGCGGGCCTGTGGCAGCAGGTGTCGGAACTCGCCGGTGCGCTGCAGTCGGTCGGCGCGACGCCGTCGACGCGCGTCGCTGTCGTTCTTCCGAACGGGCCCGAAATGGCGACCGCGTTCCTGGGCACCGCAGCGTGCTCCATTTGCGCGCCGCTGAACCCGGCCTACGAGGCCGCCGAGCTGCGCTTCTACCTGGAGGACCTTCGGGCCCGGGTTGTCATCGTTCGCAAGGGAGCGAGCGGACCGGTGATGGGCGTGGCGAAGGAACTCGGAATTGCGGTGCTGGAGATCGAAGAGGACCCCGCGCTGCCCGCCGGAAAATTCCGCGTCGCAGCGTCACCGGCCGATCGGGTTGCAGCGGCACAGCGGCCCGGGCCGCAGGACGTCGCTCTGCTCCTGCACACGTCCGGCACCACCGCGCGACCGAAGATCGTTGCGCTGAGCCAAGCGAATCTCGTCGCCTCTTCGCGCGCCATCGCCCGGCACCTGGCGTTGCAGCCAGGCGACCGCTGCCTGAACGTGATGCCGCTGTTCCACATTCACGGGCTGGTGGGCGCGCTGCTGGCATCGGTGGCGAGTGGCAGCAGCATCGTGTGCACGCCGGGCTTCGACGCCGACGCGTTCTTCGACTGGACCGCGCAATTCAAACCCACCTGGTACACCGCGGTGCCGACGATTCATCAGGCGGTGGTCGCGAACGGTGCGCTGTACCGACAGAAAGCCCCGGCGCACCGTTTCCGCTTCGTGCGTTCGTCGTCATCGGCGCTGCCGCCGAAAGTGTTCGAAATGCTGCAGGAGCTCACCGGCGCACCGGTAGTCGAAGCCTACGGGATGACCGAAGCGTCGCACCAGATGGCGAGCAATCCGCTGCCGCCGGGAAAACGCAAACCCGGCTCGGTCGGCATCGCTGCCGGCGCGCACGTCGCTTTGATGGACGATGCCGGGCGATTGCTGGGGCCGGGCGCCGCCGGCGAGATCGTGATTCGCGGGCCGGGGGTCATCGCCGGTTACGAGAACAACCCGCAGGCCAGCGCCAGGGCGTTCACCGACGGGTGGTTCAGGACGGGCGATCAGGGCCGCTTTGATGGCGAAGGCTATCTGTTCATCGCAGGACGTCTGAATGAGATCATCAATCGCGGCGGGGAGAAGATCTCGCCGCGCGAAATCGACGACGCCCTGCTCGAGCACCCGGACGTCGCCCAGGCCGTGGCCTTCGCCGTTCCCCACCTCACGCTGGGCGAAGACCTCGCCGCAGCAGTCGTGCTGCGCGACGGTGCTGAGGCCGATGACGAAGGCTTGCGCGGTTTTCTGTTCAAACGCATCGCCGAATTCAAGGTGCCTTCGGCCATCGTCTTCGTCGACAAGATTCCGACGGGCGCCACCGGCAAGGTGCAACGCACCGGCCTGCACGACAGGCTCGGCAGCCAGATGGCGAAGCCCTTCGTCGGCCCCCGCACCGAGCTTGAACGCTCGCTCGAAGCCATCGTCCGAAAGGTGCTCGGATGCGGCGCGCTCGGCCTGCACGACAACTTCTTCGCCGTGGGTGGCGACTCTCTGAAGGGCACGCAGGTCGTCGCGCGCGTCAACGCGCAGCACGGCGTCGAGTTGCCGGGCCCGGCGCTGTTCAGGCACCCGACGATTGCCGGGCTCGCGCTGGAAGTCGACGCCGCCCAGGGGGCCAGCGCGAGGGCGGCGGCCGAGCTCGCCGCCCAGATCGCAGCCATGTCGGATGACGAAGTCGCGCGCCTGCTGGCCCAGGAGCGAGTGGCCGCTGACGCGGCCACCGCCAACGCCTGGCGCTCGGTTCGCATGACATGAAACGAGCCGACGAAGATCTGTCTGCGCCCGCCACGCCGGACGACGCCAGGCAACAACTGCTGCACCTGCGCCAGCGGCAGCGGTTGGCGGCGACCTCCGGCGCGCCAGTCGTGCGCCGCACGGTGTCGGCGATCTCGCACCTGTCATTCGCCCAGGAAGGCCTTTGGTTCCTGGACCGGATGGAGGGGCCCAGCGGCGTCTACAACATCGCGCTCGCGCTGCGCCTGAACGGGGCGCTGGACGTTCCGGCGCTCGAGCGAAGCGTGCGCGCCCTGGTGGAACGCCACGACAGTCTGCGCAGCGCGTTCGAGCAGCGCGACGGCAGCGCGGTGCAGGTGGTCAAGCGAATCGAAGAGGTGGCTGCGCACCTGCGACTCGAACCCCTTCGGTTGGACAACGGAATGGCCGCGCAGCACGCGCGCGGCGTCGGCGAGTGGCTGCGCGACGGCGCCGCCGAGCCGTTCGACCTGTCGCGCGCGCCGCTGCTGCGAGCCCGCCTGCTGCGCCTGAGCGACAGCGAGCATGTGCTGCTGCTGGTGGTGCATCACATCGTGTTCGACGGGTGGTCCATGGGGGTGCTGACACGCGAGCTCGGTTCCTTGTATGCGGCCGCGGGTGATACCGCTGCCCTCGCCCCGCTGCCGATCCAGTTCGCCGATTACGCGTCGTGGCAGCGCGAGCGGCTTGCGAGCGAAGCGCTGCAGCGGCAACTGCAGTACTGGCGCCGGCAGCTCGATGGCATCGAGCCACTCGAGCTGCCCACCGACCGGCCGCGCCCCGCCCGATTTGCTTACGTTGGAGCCGGCGAACGATTCGCGCTGAACGCGCCTTTGCTGACCGGGCTGAAGGCCTTGGCGCAACGCCAGAGCGCGACGCTGTTCATGGTGTTGCTGGCCGCTTTCCAGGTCCTGCTGATGCGCCACTCGCGCCAGCACGACGTGGCGGTCGGCGTTCCCGTGGCGGGGCGCCAGCGGCCCGAGCTCGAAGGCCTGATCGGCTATTTCGTCAACACGCTGGTGATGCGCGCCGACCTGTCGGGCAACCCCGGGTTCACCGAGCTGCTCGGCCAGGTACGGCAAACCGCGCTCGATGCGTTCATGCACCAGGAACTGCCCTTCGACCAGCTTGTCGCCGCGCTCAGCCCGCAGCGCGACCTCAGTCGCCATCCGCTCTACCAGGTCTCGTTCGCACTGAACAACCAGCCGACCAACGCGCTCGTGCTGAGCGGGCTGCAAGTGCAGAGGCTCGAACTGCCGATCGCGACGGCGAAGTTCGATCTGTCACTGGCGCTCGCGGAAGCAGATGGTGAATTGCGTGGCGTGATCGAGTACAGAACGGATCTCTTCGATGCAGCCACCATCAACCGCATGGCGGCGCAGTTTCGCCACCTTCTCGAGGCCATCTTGGCCGATCCGACGCGGCCCATCGAACGATTGCCTTTGTTGAGCGAGGCCGAGCAGCGTCAACTCCTCAGCCAATGGAACGACACCGAGGTGGCATACCCGCCGCACCTGGGCGTGCACCAACTCGTCGAGGCGCAGGTGCGACGCAGTCCGAATGCCGTCGCGGCCATCTTCGAAGGACGCCACACCAGCTACCGCGAACTCAATGCCCAGGCCAATCGCCTCGCGCATCAGCTGCGCAGCTGGGGCGTGGGCCCGGAGGTTCCGGTGGGCCTGTGCGCGGAACGCTCGTTGTCCACGCTGGTGGCGTTGCTCGGCATCCTGAAAAGCGGCGGGGCTTACGTGCCATTCGATCCGGACCATCCCGCCGAGCGGCTCGCGTTCATGCTGAAAGATTGCGCGGCACCGGTCGTGATCACGCAGCGGCCGCTGCGCGAGCTGGTGGCGCAGTGCGCACCGGCCGGCACTCGGCTCCTCTGCCTCGACGACGACGCGCACGCGATCGCATCGCACCCCGCGCACGACCTCGAACCGCGCACGCGGCCCGACCACCTCGCCTACGTCATCTACACGTCAGGCTCCACCGGCCAACCCAAGGGTGTCCAGATCGAGCACCGCGGCATCGTCAACCAACTGCACTGGCATGCCGGCGCGGTGCGGTTCCAGCCGTCGGACCGGTTCCTGTTCAAGACTTCGGTCTGCTTCGATGCCTCGGTGGCCGAACTGCTGGTGCCGCTCGTCAGCGGGGCGTGCGTCGTCGTCGCCCCAGTCGGCGTCGAGCGGGACGTCGGTGATTTTCTGGCCACGATTCGCAGCCATGCCATCACGGTGCTGCAAATGGTTCCGTCCGCGTTGCGAGCCCTTGTTGCAGCGCCTTCGTTCGCTCGGTGTGGCAGCCTGCGCTACCTCATTTGCGGCGGCGAAGCCCTCGACCGCGAGCTGGCGCGCGAGGTCCGCCGCCTACTGCCCGATGCGACCTTGGGCAACTTCTACGGGCCGACGGAGGCCAGCATCAACGCGACCTGGCACGAGGTCGGCGCCGTCGCGCCGGGCGTCGGAACGGTGCCGATCGGTCGGCCGGTGAGCAATCTGCGCTGCCATGTGTTGGACGGCGAACTGCAGCCGGTGCCGACCGGCGTCGTCGGCGAGCTCTGCATCGGAGGGGCGGGCTTGGCGCGTGGCTACCTGAACCGCCCGGAGCTGACGGCAGAACGCTTCGTTGCCGACCCGTTTCGACCCGGCGAGCGCCTGTACCGCAGCGGCGACCTGGCCCGCCATCTGGCGAACGGCACGCTCGAGTGCATCGGCCGCATCGACCATCAGGTGAAGCTGCGTGGCTTCCGCATCGAGCTCGGCGAAATCGAGGCGGCGCTGCGCGCCTGCCCCGGCGTGACGCACAGCGCGGTGCTGCTGCGTGAGGACAGGCCCGGACTGCAACAGTTGGTCGGTTATGTCGCGGGTGATACCGTGGATCCCGCTTCGCTGCGGGACGCGCTCGGGCAGCGCCTGCCCGCCCACATGATCCCGTCGACGATTCTTCGCCTGCCCGCATGGCCGCTGCTACCGAGCGGCAAGCTGGACCGCAACTCTCTGCCAGCCCCCGACCTGACGACCCCGCGCGCGGACCACGAGCCGGCCGGCTCGTTGATCGAAGATGTGCTGACGCGAATCTGGAGCGAACGGCTCGGAGTGAGCCCCATCGGCGTCCAGGACGACTTCTTTGAGCTGGGTGGCCACTCGTTGCTGGCGATAAGGTTGCTGGCCGAGATCGAGCAGGCACTCGGCTCGAAGCTGCGTGTCGCCACGTTGTTCCAGGCGCCGACCATCCGCAAACTGGCCGCGGTGATCGAGCGGCAGGGCGCGGGGCCGGCCTCGTGTGTCATCGCGGTGCAGCCGCACGGCACGCGGCCGCGGCTGTTCACCGTCGCCGGCTACGGGGGCGGCATTGCGAACTTCAAGCCCCTTGCCAGCGCGCTGGGCATGGACCAGCCGCTGTGCGTGGTGGACACAGGCGTATTCGGCGACCAGAAGGACGATTTCACGCTCGAAGAGCTGGCACGCAGAATGGTCGCCGACATGCGTGAGTTGCAACCCGCGGGGCCGTACCACTTGGTCGGCTATTCGCTCGGCGGGAAGGTTGCTTACGAGATGGCGCAGCAGCTGCGCCGCGCGGGCCAGGAGTTGGCCTTGCTGGCGCTGCTGGACTGTGCGGGGCCGGGGTACCCGAGGCGGGCATCGTTCGGGGTGCGCGTGTGGCTGCATCTGCGGCATGGCCTGGCTCTGGGGCCGGTCCGGGCGTGGCGTTATCTGGCCGAGCGTGTCTGGAACTTGAGAAAGTACGTCGTGCGCATCCGCCCGAAGCTCTTCGACGGCAATCCCGAAGCCTCGCTACCACCAGCCAAGGCGATGCGACAGTCGGCGGACGCGGTCGACCGTGCCTGGGCCCGGTATGTGCCGACCTTCTACCCGGGCTCCGCGGTGCTGGTCCGCGCCGCGGTCCGCAAGTCGTACCCCGGCTTGATCTTCGACGACCCCGAAATGGGTTGGGGCCCCCTGGTCGGTGGCGGGCTGCAGCTGGAAAGTGTGCAATGCGGGCACGTCCAGATGCTGGACCCCGAAAACGCATTCGCGCTGGCGTCGGTATTGGCGAAACACCTTGGACTTCGCAAGGCGCCATCGACGAGCGCTCCTGCGTCGCGCCGTGCCGGCGCACGAGTCGGTGCAGCGTGAAGCGACACACGGTGTGGACAGGTCTTGATACCAGCGAACGACAACGTGCGACGGGCTACTACGACGAGGCAGACCGGCGGCGGTCCGTGATCGTGCCTGCCCGGCCGGTTTTCGTCAGCGCCGTCGCGTCGAAACGCTTCAGCGTGGCTGAGCAGCGACCGCTTCGGCGAGCCGTTTCTTCTCCCGAAGCTGCTGCAGTTGATCGTCCTCGAGCCGCCGCCGCGTCTCCTGCTGCTTCTGCATTTCCTGGTGGCGCTGCTCCTCGATTTCCTCGGGTGTAGGACCCTGGTCGATCGACAGCGACATGAACGCCGACGTCGCCGGTTCGCCGCGCTCGCTCTTCAGCTTGATGTTCAGGCGCAACTCGTTCGCCGAATCGGCATTGCGGATCGCCTCGTCGAAGCTGATAAGACCCTCGTTGTACAGCTCGAACAACGCCCAGTCGAAGGTCCGCATGCCGAGCTCGCGCGATCTGCTCATGATTGCCTTGATCTCGTGGAACTCGCCCTGGAAGATGCGTTCGGCGATGGTCGGCGTGTTGATCAGGATCTCGATCGCCGCCGAGCGCCCCTTGCCGTCCTCGCGCCGCACCAGCCGCTGCGAGACGATGGCGCGCAGGTTCGCCGACAGGTCCATCAGCAGTTGCGCGCGGCGTTCCTCGGGGAAGAAATTGATGATGCGTTCGATCGTCTGGCTCGAACTGTTGGCGTGCAGCGTGCCCAGGCAGAGGTGGCCGGTTTCGGCGAACGCGATCGCGTGCTCCATCGTCTCGGCATCGCGGATCTCGCCGATCAGGATCACGTCCGGGGCCTGGCGCAGCGTGTTCTTCAGCGCGTGATGCCACGAGTGCGTGTCGACGCCGACCTCGCGGTGCGTCAC
>JANMAW010000517.1:0-6025 GCA_031360005.1 Rhizobacter sp. | reverse complement strand
CCGATCTCGATCAGGCGCTGCGCCTGCGCGCCGGTTTCGACGCCCTCGGCGACCACGGTGCAACCGAAGGTTTGCGACAGCCCGATCACCCCTTCGACGATCGCCAGGTCCTGCCGATCGCCGAGCATGTTGATGACGAAGGAACGATCGATCTTCAGCATGTCGACCGGCAGCCTCTTCAGGTACGTGAAGGTCGAATAGCCGGTGCCGAAATCGTCGAGCGCAAAGCGCACGCCGAGGGCGCGGCACTCTTCCATCAGAGCGCAGGTGTAGTCGACGTCGGCCAGCGCGGCAGTCTCCAGCACCTCGAGGATCAGGCGCTGCGCGACCGGCGCGTCGTGCCGCGACAGCAGTCCGGCAAGGTGCTGCACGAACAGCGGCTCCTGCAGATGACGGGCCGAGACGTTGACGCTCACGGTGATGTCCAGCCCCATGCGCAGCCACTGCGCAAGTTGCTCGATGCCGCGCTGCATCACCCAGTTGCCCACGCTGATGCTCAGCCCGGTGTTTTCGATCAGTGGCAGAAACTGCGCCGGCGAGATCACCCCCTGGTCGGGGTGCTTCCAGCGCAGCAGCGCTTCCACTCCCAGTACCGTGCTGGTTCGCATGTCCACCTTGGGCTGGAAGTGCAGCAGGAACTCGTTCGCGTCGAGCGCCTCCTGGACGCGACCGAGTGCGACGAAGCGGGCCTCGGCCCGCCGGTCATGCTCGGCGTCGAAGAACAGGTAGCCGTTGCGGCCGGCCTGCTTGGCACCGTACATCGCGTGGTCGGCGTGACGCAGCAGCGTCTCGGCGTCGGCCCCGTCGAGCGGAAACACGGTCGCCCCGATGCTCGCGGTCACCATTACCGGCCCGGCGCCGAGACCCAGAGCGTAGGGCTGGCAGATCTGGTTCAACACTCGTTCGACAGCGTGGCGGGACTCTTCGAGCGTGGCGGTGCGCAGCAACAGCACGAACTCGTCGCCGCCGATGCGCGCCACCACATCGTCGCCGCCGGCCCACGAGCGCAGCGAGCGCCGCATCCGGTTGGCGAGTTCGAGCAGCAGGCGGTCACCGGCGTCGTGCCCGAAACGGTCATTCACCGGCTTGAAGTGATCCAGATCGAGATAGCACACCGTCAGCAGCGAACCTTCGCGCCGGCTCGTCTGCATCGCCGTCTGCAGCATCTGCGCCAGACGGACCCGATTCGGCAGGCGCGTCAGTTCGTCGAAGTGTGCTTGCCGCTGCAACTGCTCGAGTTGCTTGTGCGCGTTGGTGATGTCGGCAATCGCGAGCACATGGTTGCGCACCGATCCGTCGGCATTGCGGACCGCGGTCACCGTGAGTTGCAACAGGCAAAGCTCGCCGCTGCGACGCCGGTGGCGCAACTCGCCTCGCCAGGTGCCTTGGGCCGCGAGCGCCGCCGACATCGCGGCCTGCTGAATGGCAAGTTCCGAACCCGGCTCGCCCGGACGCAGCAAGGGCGGCACGGTGCCGAGCAACTCGTCGCGCGAGAGGCCGGCGATGTCGGTGAAGGTCGGGTTGGCTTCGAGCACACGGTGCTGCGGGTCGGTGATCAACAGCCCTTCGTGCAGATGCTGGAACACGCTTTGCGCCAGGGCCTGCCGCTCGCGGGCGGTTTGCACATCGCTGATATCGCGTGCGGTCGTGATGACTCGCACCGGCGCGCGCGCCGAACCGCGCTCCGCGACCAGCGCGTGCAGCTCGAACAGGCGCCAGCTGCCGTCGCGGCACAGCATGCGGCACTCGGCGCGACAGTTGATCGCAGCTGTCGCGCGAAGCGGTTCGAAGGCGCGCTGCACCTCGGACACATCGTCGGGGTGCAACAGCGACCAGAACGACTCGAGGCTGTCGCCGAAGGCCTGCGACGAGTGGCCGAGCAGCGCCAGCCAGCGCCTCGACAGCTCGACGCGTCCGCTGGTCAGGTCCCACTCGCCGATGCCGATCTGCGAGGTGTCGAGTGCCAGCTGCCAGCGCCGCTCGTTGGCCTCGATCTCACCGGTCAACGCGGTCGTGAGCAGCGGAATGGCAAGCAGGCTGCCGACATAGCCGACGAGCAGCCACACTTCATGGCTCGTGTCGGCTGAGTAAAATGGCCCGATGCCGTGCAGCGCGGCGAGCACGGTACCAGCGCTGAGCGCCAGCGCAGTTGCCGAGGCCGCAAACAGTCCGCTGCGCGAGGCCAGCCAGCACAGCAGCAGATGCGGCAAGAAGAACAGCGGCGACTGCACCGCGTGCCCGGGACTCGAATAATGTGAAGCCAGCGCCGCACTCGCGATCGTGCCGAGCGCCAGCAGGCTCGTCCGAATCCAGCGCCATTCACCGAAGGCCTGCTGCAGCGAGGCGCGCGACAGCGTGAGCAGCGGGATACCGACGACGAGCGCGCCCAGCGCATCGCCGAGCCACCAGACCATCCACGCGTCCGGAACCTCGTTCCATGCGACGTTGCCGCTGACGCCGAGCCAGAACGCGCCGTTGCTCGCAGTGATGACCATCGAGAGGCCGACGCCGATCGCGCCGTACAGCCACAGGTCGCGACGTCGATCGAGTTCGACATGCAAGCCGTCACGCCGCAGCACCCACGCGCCGAGAGCCGGGCCGAGCGTGCTGCCGCAGGCGATAGCCAAGGCGAGCCACGGCGCGGTGCCGGCCGTCACGCCGATCAATAGCGCTCCCAGGAACACACCCGGCCACACGCCCAGCCCGAAGCGCAGCAACGCAGCCAGTGCGATTCCGGAGGGCGCCCAGACCAAGGTGACGTGGTCGCCGAACTGGGGCGCCAACATTCCGACGCGGCCACCGAGGTAATAGGCAACCAGGACCACGGCAGTGCGCATCGCCCAGTCGCGAGAGTCGGCCGCCGTGGCGAAGCCGGCTGCATACCTTGAAAGACGGGCTTCGGACACGGGTTGAATCAGGAAAGTGTGTGTGAATGTATGCGAAACACAACCCAGGGTTCCGCAGGGATTTCAGCGGAAGGGCGTCTTCGTGAATCCTGCACGGTGGCCGAGTGCGCGCAACCGCCGAACATGAAAAAAGCCACCCGCAGGGTGGCTTGATCGATGGAGTATCGGGTACGACCGAGCGTCAGACCGCAAAGTCCGAGAGATTGCGGCCTTCAGCCAACGCCGCTTTCAGCCATTTCGGCTGGAGGCCACGGCCGCTCCAGTTCTCGCCGGTCGCGGCGTTGAGAAACTTGGCCGCCACCTTGTTGCCTTTGGCCGCACGCGCCTTGGCGCCGCCTTTGGCCGAAAGGTCGGCCGGCGTCAGGCCATATTCATCCATCAACGCTCTGACCTTGGCAATGGCATCGCGCCGCCCCTGCTGCTGCGTGCTTTCGATCTGACGTTCCAGCGCTTCCTTCTGTGCAATCAATTCATGCAGTGTGGTCACGGAAAATCCTTCTTCAAATGAATCTGAGTGGAATCGAAACCTCCAGATTCTATTCAATCGAGGCGATGCCGGATAGTACCGAAGCCTGTCGAGCTTGATACTCAGGGGCTGGTCGGCGGCACATACCCGGCGGGCTGTTCGGCACCGCCACCGAAGAAGAAGTTTTCCATCTGGCGTGCCAGATACTGCCGGGCGCGCTGATCCGCGAGGTTCAGGCGGTTTTCATTGACCAGCATGGTCTGGTGTTTCATCCAGAGCTGCCAGGCTTCTTTGCTGACCGAGTTGTAGATCTTCTTGCCGAGTTCGCCGGGGTAGGGCGCGTAGTCCATTCCCTCGGCTTCCTTCTTGAGATGAATGCATTGAACGAGGCGGGCCATTTTATTTGTCCTTCCGACGTGAAACGAGGCAGGGTCCAGGGCGGCGCAAAGGAATGCGCACGTCGCGCCGGGCCGGAGCACTGAGCAATTGTGCAGGCAAGGCGTGATTGTGAGCCGCCTCCGCTAAGCATTTGCAGAGGCACTTCTTTCGCAGCCGCTCAACCGATTTTCTTGACGAGTACCTGCGAGCGCCGGTCCCAGTTGTATTTGCGTTTGCGCGCCTCTGGCAGCCAATCGGCGTCGACCTGCGCGAAGCCGCGCTTGATGAACCAGTGCATCGTGCGCGTGGTGAGCACGAAGATGCTTTCCAGCCCCATGGCCTTCGCGCGCTGCTCGATGCGCTTCAGAATGCGCTCGCCGTCGCCCTGGCTCTGCACCTGCGGCGATACGGTCAGCGCGGCCATCTCGGCGGTCTTCGCTTCGGGAAAGGGGTACAGCGCGGCGCAGCCGAAAATCACGCCGTCGTGTTCGATCACCGTGTAGTGGCCGATGTCGCGCTCGATCTCGGTGCGGCTGCGCTTGACCAGCGTGCCATCCTGCTCGAACGGCTCGATCAGCTGGAGCACGCCGCCGATGTCGTCGGAAGTCGCCTCACGCAGGCTCTCCAGCTTTTCATCGACGACCATCGTGCCGATCCCGTCGTGCGTGAACACTTCCATCAGCAACGCGCCGTCCATCGCGAACGGCAGGATATGCGAGCGCTCGACCCCGCCACGGCAGGCGCGCACGCAGTGCTGCAGGTAGAAGGCCGGATCGCTCGGCAGGGTCGGCCGCGGCAGGTCCGCGAGCAGCCGCTCGGCATCGGCCAGTGCGAGCTCGGTGTCGATCGGGCTTTGCGGGTCGGCCAGATCCTCATGGATGCCCGGCATTTCGGTGATGAACAACAGCTTGTCGGCCTGGAGCGCGATCGCGGTGCTGGTGGCCACGTCTTCCATCGTCAGGTTGAAGGCCTCGCCGGTCGGCGAGAACCCGAACGGCGACAGCAGCACCATCGCTCCGATGTCGATCGCGCTGCGGATCGCCACGCCATCGACCTTGCGCACCACGCCGCTATGGATGAAGTCGACGCCGTCGACGATGCCCACCGGCCGCGCGGTCAGGAAGTTGCCCGACACGACACGAACGATCGCATTCGCCATCGGCGTGTTCGGCAGGCCCTGCGAAAACGCGGCTTCGATCTCGAAGCGCAGCTGGCCGGCCGCCTCTTGTGCGCAATCGAGCGCCACCGCATCAGTGATGCGCAGCCCGTTGCTGAAGCGCGGTGCATGGCCCTTGGAGCGAAGTTGCTCGTTCACCTGCGGTCGAAAGCCATGCACCAGCACCAGTTTGATCCCCATCGCGTGCAGGATCGAAAGATCCTGTGCGAACGGGCTGAGCTTGCCCGCCGCGATCAGCTCGCCGGCGATCGCGACGACGAAGGTCTTGCCGTGGTAGGCATGGATGTGCGGTGCCACGGCGCGAAACCACGGCACGAAGGTGTGGGGAAAGACAAGGCTCACGGCACGCTCGAATCAATCGATGGGAAAGCGAGCGCGATTCTGGCATGCGCGGCCGGCCTCGATGCGGTGCCGGGCGGGCCTCAGGTGCGCGGCGACACCAGCGGATGGTTGCCCGGCCGCCAATCGAGGACCGCAACCCCCAGAGACAGATGCTGCAGCGCTTCGGCGGGTCAGGTCGCGCTGCGCCGGATCGGCTCAGGTTCAGCCGCCGTCGCGGTCATCACGGGCGCCGAGGTGTCGAGTGCAGCCTCAGTGCCCGCCACCGCCCAGGTAGGCCGCCTTCACGGCCGGATCGTCGCGCAGCTGGTGCGCCGGGCCGTGCACCGAGATGCGCCCGTTCTCGAGCACGTAGCCGTAGTCGGCGACCGCGAGTGCGGCTGCGGCGAACTGCTCAACCAGCAGCATCGTGACGCCTTCGCTCTTGAGCCGCTCGATGATGCGGAACACCTCGGCGACGAGGATCGGTGCCAGCCCCATCGACGGCTCGTCGAGCAGCACGACCTCGGGGTTGAGCATGACCGCGCGCGCCATCGCCAGCATCTGCTGCTCGCCGCCCGACAAGGTTCCGGCCAGTTGCAGGCGCCGCTCCTTCAGTCGCGGGAACAGTTCCAGCGCGCGCTCGAGGTCGGCGGCGACGTCGCCCTTCGGACGGCTGCCGGTCAGGCGCGGGAACGCGCCGAGGATCAGATTGTCGTTCACCGTCATCGTCGCGAACACGCGCCGGCCTTCGGGCGAATGCGCGAGACCGAGCTTGGC
>JANMAW010000230.1:0-3407 GCA_031360005.1 Rhizobacter sp. | reverse complement strand
GAGTGGAACAGGTGGTCATGCGTCAGCGCCACATCGCGTTGCGCGCGCAGGCACGCCGGTTGCACATTCGCATCGGCCTGCGCTCGACTGGCCATCCACAGCAGCATCGGTACATGGGTCTGCGCGACCGGCGCCACTGCGAACGGCAGACCATGCAGGTACAGGTTGTTCTCGCCCAGCGACTCACCGTGATCGGACACGTACAGCAGCGTGGCGTCGTAGCGCAATGCCTGCGTCGTGAGCCACCGCACCGCCTGCGCGAGCACGTGGTCGGTGTAGGCGATCGAGTTGTCGTAGCTGTTGATCAGCGCGGTGCGTTCGCATTGCTGCAGCACGTTGGTCGTGCACTCGGGCGTGAACGGCTTGCGGCCGGAGGGGCTGCGCTTGAAGTAAGCCGGTCCGTGACTGCCCATCTGGTGCAGCACCAGCAATACGCCGCGTTCGCGCGCGGCCGCGGGCAGCGCGGCCAAGCGCTCGTCCAGGCCGTGCAGCAGCGCTTCGTCGAGGCATTCATCGCCGTCGCACAGGCCGGCCGGCAGCGGCGGCGCACCGGCGGCGGCCTCGCGCGCCTGGGCATGGGGAACGCGCTCGCACAGGCCCTTGCAGCCGGCCTGGTTGTCGATCCAGAGCACGCCCATGCCGGCGCGCCGAACCAGGTCGAGCAGGTTCTCGTGCTCACGCTCTCTAGATTCGAACGCCGCCTTGCCGAGGTGGGAGAACATGCACGGCAGCGCGGTCGCAGTGCTGGTGCCGCACGCGGTCACGTCGCGAAAGCTCAGCACATCGAGCGCGGCCAGTTGGGGGTTGGTCGGGCGCCCGTAGCCGTTCAGCGAGAAGTGGTCGGCGCGCGCGGTCTCGCCCACCACCAGCAGCAGCAGAGGCGGCCGGGCACTCGCGGCGCGCGGCAGGATGCGCGCATCCGCACCGATCGGCGCGGGCGTTCCGCCCGGCGTGGCCTTGACCTGAGCCGCCAGATCGCCGAGCGCATACAGCGAGTTGAACGGATTGATCAGGTAGCGCATCGAGCGATGGTTGCGCATCGTTGCCGACAGGTCCGCGAACAACGCGAACACCAGCGCCGCAAGCACCAGCAGCGCGGCAGCGAAACCGAGCGTGTTGCGGAGCGCTTGCCGCCCCACGCCGACACTGCGCACCGGCAACTTCCACAACACCAGCATCGGCAGCCCGGCGAGCAGCAGCGCGCTGCCGAGCAGGCGCAGGTTCAGCAGGTCGCGCACCTCGTGCGGGTCGGTCTGCATGACATTGACCATCATCGTCGTGTCGATGACCACGCCGTAAGCGCCCATGAAGTGCGCGCCGAGCGCGGCGGCGAGCAGCAACACGGCGATCGCCGGCTTGATCGTCGCGCGCCACGCCAGCAACGCCAGCAGGGCCGTGGTCAACGCCGCGACCATGAGGCCGAACCCGACGATGAAAAGCACGCCGCGCGGGGTGGTGGTCTCGGGCAAGGCCAGAAGCGCCTGCCACAGCGGCCAGTTCGGCAGCGCGGCGATCCACAGGCCAGCCAGCAGCGCCAGCGTTAGCGGGTTCCAGCCGCCGGGTGCATCGCGACGGCCCGTAGACGTTGTGCGCTTCGTCATCGGTTGCATTGTCCCTGCACCCGACAAATGCTCGGGTCGTGCCGGTTCGCGAACTGCCCCAACAACACGGCGGCGAAGCCGGCGCGTACGGGCGCCGGCCCTGCGCTCACTTGAAGAGCTCTTTGACCCGATCGGACCAGGACTTCGCGGTCGGCGAGTGCCGGTCGCCCGACTTGCGGAACGCGTCGTCGAGTTCCTTCAGCAGTTTGCGCTGGTGCTCGGTGAGCTTGATCGGCGTCTCGATGCTCACATGGCAGTACAGGTCGCCAGGGTAGCTTGATCTCACACCCTTGATGCCCTTGCCGCGCAGGCGAAAGGTCTTGCCGTGCTGCGTGCCTTCGGGCAGGTCGATCTCGGCCTTGCCGCCCAGCGTGGGGACCTCGATGCCGCCACCGAGCGCGGCGGTCGTCAGGCCCACCGGGACCGTGCAGTGCAGGTCGTCACCGTCGCGCTCGAAGATCTCGTGCTGCTTGATCCGGATCTCGATGTACAGGTCGCCTGTCGGACCGCCGTTGGTGCCGGGCTCGCCGTTGCCGCTGGAGCGGATGCGCATGCCTTCGTTGATGCCGGCAGGGATCTTCACCTCCAGCGTCTTGTTCTTCTTGATGCGCCCCTGGCCGCTGCAGGTCGTGCAGGGCTCCGGGATGATCTTGCCGGTGCCGTGGCAGTGCGGGCAGGTCTGCTGGATGCTGAAGAAGCCCTGGCGCATGTGCACCGTGCCCTGGCCGTTGCAGGTGCTGCAGACCTTCGGGGTGGTGCCCGGCTTGGCGCCGCTGCCCTTGCAGGTCTCGCAGCTCTCGTAGGCCGGGATGCGGATCTGCGTCTCCTTGCCCTTCGCCGCTTCCTCGAGCGTGATCTCCATCGCGTAGCTCAGGTCGCTGCCGCGGAACACCTGCTGGCCGCCGCTGCGCCGCTGGCCGGCGGCACCGGCGCCAGCACCGCCGAAGATGTCGCCGAAGATGTCGCCGAAAGCCTCGGCAAAGCCGCCGAAGCCTTCGGTGCCGGGGCCGCCACCTCCGCGCCCCATGTTGGGGTCGACGCCGGCGTGGCCGTACTGGTCGTACGCGGCGCGCTTTTGCGCGTCGGTCAGCATCTCGTAGGCCTCCTTGGCCTCCTTGAACTTGTCTTCCGACTTCTTCGCATCGTCACCCTGGTTGCGGTCAGGGTGGTGCTTCATCGCCAGCTTGCGATAGGCCTTCTTGATGTCGTCTTCGCTGGCGTTCTTGGTAACGCCCAGCACGTCGTAGTAGTCACGTTTGGCCATGAAATCCAGGTTCCCGCATGTTCGTCATTCTGTTCATCGTGCAGTGGCTGCTTCAAACACCAACGCCGGTTCCAGTCGGAGCCGCGTGCTCCGCCCGAAACCGGCGAGGTTCAGGGAAGGGTGATCAGCCCTTCTTCACTTCCTTGAATTCGGCATCGACGACGTTGTCGTCGGCCGCCGGCTTGGCCGAACCCGCTTCCGCCTGCGGCTGCTCGGTGCCCGCACCGGCCGCAGCGGCGGCAGCCTGCGAATCGGCGTAGATCTTCTCGCCCAGCTTCTGGCTCGCCGTCATCAGCGCCTCGGTCTTGGCCTCGATCTCGGCCTTGTCCTCGCTCTTGAGCGATTCCTCGGCGTCCTTCAGCGCGGCTTCGACCTTTTCCTTCTCGCCGGCTTCGAGCTTGTCGCCGTGCTCGGACAGGCTCTTCTTGACGCTGTGGATCATCGCGTCGGCCGAGTTGCGGGCCTGGATCAGCTCGAGCTTCTTCTTGTCGTCGGCCGCGTTCACCTCGGCGTCCTTGACCATCTGCTCGATCTCGGCCTCG
>JANMAW010000087.1:0-4036 GCA_031360005.1 Rhizobacter sp. | reverse complement strand
TCTTCGACCTGGACGGCACGCTGATCGACAGCGCGCTCGATCTGGCCGGCGCCGGCAACGACATGCGGATCGCCCGCGGGCTCGCGCCGTACCCGCTGGCGCACTTCCGGCCGATGGTCGGTGCGGGCGCCCGAGGCATGGTCGGCCGAGCCTTCGATGTCGGGCCGCAGGACGACGGCTTCGATGCGTTGCGCGACGAGTTTTTGCAGCGCTACGAGGCACGCATGACGCGAGAGACGTGCGTGTTCCCCGACATGCTCGCGGTTCTGGATGCACTCGGCGCGGCCCGGATGCCGTGGGGCATCGTCACCAACAAGGCGACTCGCTTCAGCGAGCCCTTGGTGCGGGCGCTCGGCTTGTCGTCCCGCGCCGCCGCGCTGGTTTGCGGCGACACCACCCCGCACGCCAAACCCCACCCGGCGCCGCTGCTCGAAGCCACGCGCCGCATGGGCACGACCGCCGCCGCCTGCGCCTATGTGGGCGACGATCTGCGCGACATGCAGGCCGGGCGCGCCGCCGGCATGGCAACCATCGCGGCGGCGTGGGGCTATCTCGGCTCCGGCGAACCGATCGACACCTGGGGCGCCGACCATGTCGTGCAAACACCGGCCGAGCTATTGAAGTTGTTGCAGATGGCCTAAACTACAGCTCTGGGGCTGACGTGGCTTCGACTTGGTTTCGGTTTTGTAACAGGGCACGCCGACCACCATTTCGATGGTAAATCCACTGGAAAAAAATTAACGGCGAACGACTCTTCGTACGCCCTCGCCGCTTAACACCGGTGAGCCTCGCAACAGTTGGCCGATGGGCTGGGCCTGAGGGGTAACCCGAAGGCTGCGAGGTCATACACATTGGCTCGCCCTGGGTCGCGTCATTCGGCACAGGGCTAAATCAAGTGACTCGGGGTATTGGTAGCGTGCTGCTGCGCGACCCGCACCCTTAAAACCAAATCAGCCAGCTAAGCGTGTAGATCTGCCTGACAAAGGCTTTCGGACGGGGGTTCGATTCCCCCCAGCTCCACCAGACGATAGTTCGAGACAGTTCGAGAAACGCGCCGAACTAAATGGCCCCCGGGGAGAAATCAAGGCCCCCCGAGAGCCTTGCGCGTGTGCAGACGAGGACGAATCCGACGGCCCGACGCGTCGACCGAGCCTGCACAGGAGACATCGCGATGGAGGTCGTGCGTCAGATTCTGGCCTTCAACGCGGGACGCGACCCCGAGCGCCTGCGGCTCAAATACCGAACGATGCGCAGCAGTCCCTTCGCGTTTCTGCGCGGGACATGCCATCTCTTCTATCACCGGCTGCCGCGCGGCGGCGTGTTCAAGGCGACTCCGCTGGTCTGGGTCTGCGGCGACCTGCACATGGAGAATTTCGGCAGCTACAAGGGGGACAACCGGCTCGTCTATTTCGACGTGAACGACTTCGACGAGTCCGCGCTGGCGCCGACGAGCTGGGATCTCGTGCGCTTCCTGACCAGCCTTCGGATCGGCGCCGACAGCCTGCACGAGAGCAGCTCCAACGCGACAGGCCTTTGCAAGATCTTTCTGGAGGCCTATGGCTCGTCGTTGGCGCTCGGCAAGGCCTACTGGGTCGAGCGCGAAACCGCGCAAGGCCTGGTGCGGGAACTGCTCGATAGCGTGCACGATCGGCGGCGCGTCGCGCTTCTTGACACCTACACGACCGTCCACGACAAGAAGCGCCTGCTGCGCACGGACGGCAAGAAGGCGCTGCCGGCTTCGGAATTGCAACGTACCAGAATCACCGACTTGATGCGGGCATTTGCCGAAGGACAGCCGACCCCGGACTTCTACCGCGTGATCGACGTGGCGCGACGTATCGCGGGCACCGGCAGCCTCGGTGTAGATCGCGCCGTCATCCTGATCCAAGGCAAAGGATCGCCCGACGGCAACTACCTTCTCGACCTGAAGCAGGCGCTGCCTTCGTCGCTGCTGCCGCAACTGAAGGTGCCGCAGCCGAACTGGAAGACCGAGGCGCACCGCGTCGTCGACCTGCATCGCCGCGTTCAGGCCGTGCCGAGGGCGTTCCTCCACCCGCTTTTGGTGGGCAAACGCCCCTGCGTGCTGCGCGGCCTGCAACCGACTGAAGACCGGATCACGCTGGTTCGGTCCGGTCGCAAGACGGCCGACCTGGAGCATGTGATCGATGCGATGGGCAGGATGGTTGCATGGGCGCAACTGCGGAGCGCCGGCCGCGAGGGATCGGCGATTGCCGATGAACTGATCGATTTCGGCCATCGCAAGAAGTGGAAGGAGCAACTGCTCGCGGCTTCCCAGGACTGCGCCGTCCAGGTGCGCAAGGACGCGGCGGCCTACAACGCCGCGTGGGACGACGGCGCTTTCGACGGGTAACCCGGTCCGATGCGTGGCAGAACGGCGCCACGGATTCGCCCTGCAACCCTCAGCTGCCAGAACCAGCCTGCCACGATCGCTGGCTGTCGCTTCGCCGTCACATGACGGACCCGCGCCGGCGCAGGCTCCACGGCGACCCGCGAGGATCGCCCGTGCCGTAGTCCGCGCGTCAGCATCGTGGCAACCGTTGTCACGGCTCGTTCACGCCGGCGACACGATGCCGTCAATTCGCCTGTGCAGCATCGCGGCATGGATCAAAACGAACTTACGTCGCCGGCCGGCAATCGGGGCATCGAACGCCTCGTCGGACCGTATTCGCTCGCGCCGCGGTCCGCCCCCCTCGAGGCGATATGGGCGCGGCACGCAGACGAGGTGATTCAGGCGCAGCGGCTGCGTTATCAGGTGTTCGCCGACGAAATGGGCGCCCACCTGGCGACGCCGCCGGATACGGCCGTGGGGCTCGACGTCGATCGCTTCGATGCCGCATGCGAACACCTGATCGTGCGCACGGTCGAAAGCCCCGATGCGCCGGCCGAGGTGGTCGGCACCTATCGCGTGCTGACGCCGGCAGCCGCGCGTCTTATCGGCGGGCTCTACAGCGAATCCGAATTCGACCTCGGGCGCCTCGATGCGTTGCGACCGCGCATGGCCGAACTCGGGCGATCGTGCACCGCCCAGGGCTGGCGGCAGGGCGGGGTGATCCTGCTGCTGTGGGCTTCGCTCGCAGAGTTCATGCATCGAAACGGCCTCGACCTGATGATCGGTTGCGCCAGCGTGCCGATGCGCGACGGGGGCCATTTCGCTGCCAGCCTCTGGAACGGTTTGCGGCAGACTCACCTGGCCGGCCCCGAGCGTCGCGTGCAGCCGCGCCAGCCCTTGTTGGTCGATGAACTGGACGGTGACCTCGAGGTCGAAGCTCCCCCGTTGATCAAGGGCTACCTGAAGTGCGGAGCCAAGCTCCTTGGCGCCCCGGCCTGGGACCCGGAATTCGGCGTTGCGGACCTGCCGATGCTGCTGGATCTGAAAGACCTGCCGGCGGCCTACCGCAAGCGCTTCATCTGCAACTGACTGCCGGCCGCCGCCGGGGCGCAGCCAGTCGGGGCAAGTGGAAAGCCACGTAAACGCGCCGCCCGCGCCTCGCCAACAGAGCGCCGCCGAAGAGATCGCCAACAGCATCAGTCACGGCATCGGCTTCGTGCTGGCGGCCGCCTCGTTGCCCATCCTCGTGCAGATGTCGCTGGTGCGGGTTGGCCATGCGTTGCACACGATCGCGGTCAGCGTGTTCGCGGTGACGATGATGCTGCTGTACCTTTCGTCGGCGCTGTTCCACGCGCTGCCCCCCGGCCGCGCCAAGCGCTTCTTCGAAAAGCTCGATCACGCGGCCATCTACCTGTTTATTGCCGGCAGCTACACCCCGTTTGCCGCGTCCGCGCTGCATGACGGCCGGGCGTGGCTGATGCTCGCGCTGGTCTGGACGGCGGCCCTGCTGGGCGTCGCGGTCACCTTGTCGAATCGGATCAAGCGTCCGCTGTGGTCCACGGGCCTGTATGTCTTGATGGGCTGGCTTGTCCTGCTGGCGGCGCTCCCGTGGATCGAGCGGGTATCGGCGGCCGGGGTGAGGCTGCTGCTGGCCGGCGGCTTGGCCTACACGCTCGGCGCCGTGCT
>JANMAW010000002.1:0-1761 GCA_031360005.1 Rhizobacter sp. | reverse complement strand
CCTCGGCTGGCAGCTCAAGGTCGAGGTGCTCGAGATGCTGGGCGCCGAACGGCTTGTTTACTGCAGCGCCGGCAGCGTGCTGTTCACGGTGCGCATCGATGCGACGCTGGCACCGCCCCGCGCTGGCGATATCGTGACGCTGCAGGCCCCGCCCGAACAATTGCACTGGTTCGACGCTGCCACGACGCAGCGAATTGCCTGATGAACACCTGGCCGTACCCGCTGTGGATCGCGCACCGCGGCGCGGGCAAGCTGGCGCCGGAAAACACCCTCGCGGCATTTCGCGTCGGCGCGAGCCACGGCTACCGCGCGTTCGAATGCGACGTGAAGCTCAGCGCCGATGGCATGCCGTTCCTGTTGCACGACGCGACGCTGCAGCGAACGACGTCAGGCCACGGCGTCGCCGCGCAGCGGACCTGGAGCGAACTCTCGCGCCTCGATGCCGGCGGCTGGCATGGTCGCGCCTTCGCCGGCGAGCCGATCCCGACGCTGGCCGGCATCGCCTCATATAGCCTTCGCAACGGCTTCGCGCTCAATGTCGAGATCAAGCCGACACCGGGTGACGAGGCGCAGACCGGGCGCGTCGTCGCGACCGAGGCGGCGCGTCTGTGGGCCGGACAGGCGGTGTATCCCCTGCTCAGCTCGTTCAGCCCCGAGGCCCTGGCGACGGCGCGCGCGGCGGCGCCGCAATTGCCGCGTGCGCTGCTGCTCGACAGCCTGCCCGACGGCTGGTTCGGGAAGGCTCACGCGCTCGGTTGCATCGCCGTCGTCACCCACTACGCGCTGATGGACATCAGCGTCATCCGGCGCCTGCACGACGCGGGCTTGCGCGCGCTCGCGTACACCGTCAACGACCCGGCCGAAGCGCGTCGATTGGTCGCACTGGGCATCGACGGCATGATCACCGATGCGGTGGACCGGTTCTCGCCGGGCGACTCAATCCACGACTGACGCGGGCTGCGCCGGCCGCCATGCGCGCGTAGCAACATCGATCCCCCGGCACCACGGTCAGGTGGGCTCGGTCGCCGGGCGGGCACCGCGCACATCGGCCTCGGCGCCGAGCCAGTCGCGTTCGCGCTCGAACTGCGGCAACGCGCGCAGGTTGCGGATGACCGGCGCGCGCGACGCCACCGCAGCCAGCAGCAGAGCCCCGAGCCCGGAGAACGCGAGCGCCGAGCGCAGGCCGAAGTGCTCGCCGAGCCACCCGCCGAGCAGCGCTCCCGGGCCGGCCGGGATCAGGATCAGCCAGCGCATCGTGCTCGTCATGCGGCCCAGCAGCGGATCGGGCGTGACCGCCTGACGCAGTGCGAGGAAGTTGATGAACACCAGCACCGCGCCGGTCGAGAACAGCATCAGCATCAGCGCGAATGCGGCGACGCCGAAGGCGTTGGCCGGCGCCACCGCGAGCAGCAGCCAGCCGGCTCCGCACACCGCGAAGCCGAGCACCAGGCACGGCCCGGGCCCGATGCGGCGGCTGATCCGGTTGCCGAACACGCTCGCGACGACGGTGCCGACACCCATGCCCATGTAGCTCAGGCCCACCGCCTGTTCCGACAAGCCCAGCGTGCGCGTCGCGAACAGGATCTGGACCACGATCGCCGCGTGGTGAAACATCTGCCAGACACCCACCGCACACGCCAGAGCGACCAGCAGCCGATGCCGCGCGACGAAGCGCACGCCCAGCCTCAGGTCACGCAGGAAATGCGTGTCGGCACGCCGCGGCCGATCCTCGTGAATGGCGATGCGGCGCAGGATCGCGGC
>JANMAW010000506.1:0-1641 GCA_031360005.1 Rhizobacter sp. | reverse complement strand
GTGCGACTCCTGGCCGGTCAGTGTGAGCTCATACCAGCGCTGGCCCTGCGCGTCGGTGACGACGCCGATCGTCTGGCCTTCGGCCTCGAGGATCGGCCCCTGCTCGATGTGCGTTTCGAAGAACGCGTGCACCGCCCGGCCACCCATCGGCTCGGTGCCGGCGTAGCCGATGCGCTCGAGCTCCTCGCCCATCGTCCTGCCGTCGGCGTCGGCGCGCGACAGGCCGTACTCGAGCGTGAAGACGCCGGCATACACGCCCGACGCGACCATCGCCGGCGCGAAGCGCGAGCCTTCCTCGTTGGTCCAGACCGAGGCCTCGACCGGGCGCTCGGTCTCGATGCCCAGATCGTTCAGCGTGCGGATCACCTCGAGCCCCGCCAGCACGCCGTAGACGCCGTCGAAGCGCCCGCCGGTCGGCTGGCTGTCGAGGTGGCTGCCGGTGCCGACCGGCGCGAGGCTGTTGTTGCGCCCGGGCCGGCGCGCGAAGATGTTGCCCATCCGGTCGATCTTGACGCTGCAGCCGGCCTCCTTGCACCACTTGACGAAGAGGTCGCGGCCGTCGCGGTCGAGGTCGGTCAGCGCGAGGCGGCAGACGCCGCCTTTCGGCGTCGCGCCGATCCTGGCCATCTCCATCAGGCTCGCCCACAGGCGCTTGCCGTTGATCCGGGGTTCAGCCTTCGCGTTGAACATCATCTGCTCCTGTTCGGCTGCGCCGATTCCCGTTTATGCACGCTTTGTGGGCGCCCGTCCATTGGGGCGACACGCAACGGCTGCCAGCACAAAGAATGCCAGCCGAGGCCGGCGCTCGCCGCGTCGGAGCAGGTCGTGCAGCTGCAGCCGACGCGGTTAGACGCTCAGTAGTGCAGCTCGAGCAGCACCACCTCGTTGTTCGCCGCCGGCCAGGCGCGCCCGACGATGCGCTCGCCGTTGAACTCGCCGGCGACGGCGCGGCCCGGCGCATCGGTGAGCTTGATCTTGGAGGTCGACACTCCCGCCGTCCCCGGCAACACCCCCGGCGGCGCGTTCTGCCCATCCAGGCTGACGCGATCGCGCGGCACGCCGAAGTAGCCGCGCGGGCGCGTCAACGTGACGACCGAGACCGCGCTCCTGTCGGCGTCGGCGAGCCGTTCGGCGCGCAGGTTGACGATGTTCGACGAGCGCGGGAACGGCGAGCGGTAGATGTGCGTCGTGGCATAACCGGGCGCCGCGATGACGAACTCGTAGCGCGCCCGGCTGTCGGCGACGAACGGCCCCCAGCGGCCGTCGCTGGCGATGGTCTTGCGATGCACGGCGCTGCCGGTTCGTTCGCCGCTCGCGGCATTCGTCGCGTAGACCTCCACCGTCGCGCCCGCCAGCGGCAGGTTGCTCGGCGCGGCACCTTCGAGGTTGTTCACGCCGTACCCGCTGACCTTGCCATCGAGCACGACACGCGCCTCGGGGGCGACCACCAGCGATGCCGGCGCCCGGCCGGTGATGAAGCGAAACATCGCGTCGAATGCGGGGGCGCCGAATGCGGCCTCGCGGTGGTCGATGCCGTCGATGACAAGGTTCTCGGCACCTTTCAATGCGGGGCCGTCGAAGCCGACGTGGGTCGGCGTCCCCGGGCTGCCGATCCACACGCCGTCGGGCTGGGCGTACTTG
>JANMAW010000505.1:0-1611 GCA_031360005.1 Rhizobacter sp. | reverse complement strand
TACCAGCGCTGGCCCTGCGCGTCGGTGACGACGCCGATCGTCTGGCCTTCGGCCTCGAGGATCGGCCCCTGCTCGATGTGCGTTTCGAAGAACGCGTGCACCGCCCGGCCGCCCATCGGTTCGGTGCCGGCGTAGCCGATGCGCTCGAGCTCGTCGCCCATCGTCCTGCCGTCGGTGTCGGCGCGCGACAGGCCGTACTCGAGCGTGAAGACGCCGGCGTACACGCCCGACGCGACCATCGCCGGCGCGAAGCGCGAACCTTCCTCGTTGGTCCAGACCGACGCCTCGACCGGGCGTTCGGTCTCGATGCCGAGATCGTTCAGGGTGCGGATCACCTCGAGCCCGGCCAGCACGCCATAGACGCCGTCGAAACGCCCGCCGGTCGGCTGGCTGTCGAGGTGGCTGCCGGTGCCGACCGGCGCCAGGCTGTTGTTGCGCCCGGGCCGGCGCGCGAAGATGTTGCCCATCCGGTCGATCTTGACGGTGCAGCCGGCCTCCTTGCACCATTTGACGAAGAGGTCGCGGCCGTCGCGGTCGAGGTCGGTCAGCGCGAGCCGGCAGACGCCGCCTTTCGGTGTCGCGCCGATCCTGGCCATCTCCATCAGGCTCGCCCACAGGCGCTTGCCGTTGATCCTCGGTTCAGCCTTCGCGTTGAACATCGTGTGCTCCTGTTCGGTTGCGCCGATTCCTCTTTATGCACGCTTTGCGGGCGCCCGTCCATCGGGGCGACACGCAACGGCTGCCAGCACAAAGAGTGCCAGCCGACGCGATGCCCGGCCGCGTCCGGTCGGGGTCGCCGGAGTCGGCCCGACGCGATTCGACGCTCAGTAGTGCAGCTCGAGCAGCACCACCTCGTTGTTCGCCGCCGGCCAGGCGCGGCCGACGATGCGTTCGCCGTTGAACTCGCCGGCCACGGCGCGGCCCGGCGCATCGGTGAGCTTGATCTTGGAGGTCGACACTCCCGCCGTGCCCGGCAAAACCCCCGGCGGCGCGTTCTGGCCGTCCAGGCTGACCCGATCGCGCGGCACGCCGAAGTAGCCGCGCGGGCGTGTCAGCGTGACGACCGACACGGCGCTCCTGTCGGCGTCGGCGAGCCGCTCGGCGCGCAGATTGACGATGTTCGACGAGCGCGGGAACGGCGAGCGGTAGATGTGCGTCGTGGCATAAGCTGGTGCCGCGATGACGAACTCGTAGCGCGCCTGGCTGTCGGCGACGAACGGCCCCCACAGCCCGTCGCCGGCGATCGTCTTGCGATGCACCGCAGCACCGGTTCGTTCGCCGCTCGCGGCGCTGGTGGCGTAGACCTCGACCGTAGCGCCGGTCAGCGGCAGGTTGCTCGGCGCGGCGCCTTCAAGATTGTTCACGCCGTAGCCGCTGACCTTGCCGTTGAGCACGACACGCGCCTCGGGGGCGACCACCAGCGAAGCCGGCGCCCGGCCGGTGATGAAGCGAAACATCGCGTCGAATGCAGGGGCGCCGAATGCGGCCTCGCGGTGGTCGATGCCGTCGATGACAAGGTTCTCGGCACCTTTCAATGCGGGGCCGTCGAAGCCGACGTGGGTCGGCGTCCCCGGGCTGCCGATCCACACGCCGTCGGGCTGGGCGTACTTG
>JANMAW010000622.1:0-3764 GCA_031360005.1 Rhizobacter sp. | reverse complement strand
CGCCGGACCTTACACCGTGTTCGCGCCCACGGACGACGCCTTCAAAGCCGTGCCGGCGGCCACGATGCAAGCCCTCGCCAACGACAAGGCGCGCCTGAAGGCCGTGCTGATGTACCACGTCGTTCCCGGCACGCTGACCTCGACCGACCTGAAGAACGGCCCGGTCAAGACGGTGCAAGGCAGCGACGTGGCACTCTACAGATCGGGCACTTTCCTGACGGTCGATGAAGCGGTCGTCACCACGCCTGACCTGCGTGCCACCAACGGCGTCATCCAGATCGTCGACAAGGTGCTGATGCCGCGCTGATCGCAGGCGCAGGCGGGGCCGCGAGGAGTCAGCGCAAGGTCTGAGCCATCCGCTCGGCGCAGCGTCGTGCTTGCTCGGCATCGCGCGCCTCGACCATCACGCGTACCAGCGGTTCGGTGCCCGACGGTCGTATCAGCACGCGACCGCGGTCGCCGAGCTCGCGGGTCACGTCGGCCCGCGCCTGCGCGAGCCCCGGGTTCGAGCTCCAGTCGGTGCCCGGCTGCAGGCGCACGTTGATCAGGGTCTGCGGAAACAGCGTCACCCCCTCGAGCAACTCGGGCAGCGAGCGCCCGGTGCGGCACGCTGCTTGAAGCACCAGCAGCGCGCTGACGATGCCGTCGCCGGTGGTGTGCTTGTCGAGCGAGAGCAGGTGGCCGGATCCCTCGCCGCCAAGCTGCCAGCCGCGCGCGACGAGTACTTCGAGCACATAGCGGTCACCAACCCTGGCGCGAACCAACTCGACGCCGCGCTCGCGCAGCGCCAACTCGACCGCCATGTTCGTCATCAGCGTGCCCACCGCGCCTTGCACCGGCAGACCCTGCGCGAGTCGGTCGGCCACGATCAGGTAGAGCAGTTCGTCGCCGTTGTAGAGGCGCCCGGTGCTGTCGACGAGCTGCAAACGGTCGGCATCGCCGTCGAGCGCCACACCGTAGTGAGCCCCGTGCACCTTGACAGCCTCGACCAGTGCGGCCGGCGCAGTGGCCCCGAAGCCGGCATTGATGTTGGTGCCGTTCGGACTGCAGCCGATCGCGATGACCTCGGCACCCAACTCGTGGAACACGTCAGGCGCCACATGGTAAGCGGCGCCGTTCGCCGCATCGACGACGATCTTCAGGCCCTTCAGCGACAGCTCGCTGCTGAACGTGCCCTTGCAGAACTCGATGTAGCGACCACGCGCGTCGTCGATGCGCCTGGCCCTGCCCAGGTTCGCCGAGTCGACCCACTGCGCCGGTTGCTCCAAAGCGGCCTCGACCTGATGCTCCCAGGCATCGGTCAGCTTCTCGCCGCGCGACGAGAAGAACTTGATCCCGTTGTCATCGAAAGGATTGTGCGAGGCGCTGATCACGACCCCGAGGCTCAGGCGAAGCGCGCGGGTCATGTAGGCCACGCCCGGCGTGGGCAACGGGCCGGTCAGCAGCACGTCGACGCCGGCCGACGCGAAGCCCGCTTCGAGCGCCGACTCGATCATGTAGCCGGAGATGCGCGTGTCCTTGCCGATCAGGACGGTGGGCCGGGTCTCGGCGGACTTCAGCACGCGGCCAACCGCGTGGCCCAGGCGCAGCATGAAGTCGGCCGTGATGGGTGACTGGCCGACCGTGCCGCGAATACCGTCAGTGCCGAAAAACGCTCTGGTCTTGTTCGTGCTCATCGTCTTGTCGCTCCACGGCCCAGCGGGGGATTATCCGCGCCCGAGGCCGGCCGCCTGCCACACCTTCAGGGCATCGACCATCGCGGCGACGTCATGCACACGGACGACGCGCGCACCCAACTGCACCGCGGCGAGTGCTGCAGCGACGCTCGCCACCTGGCGCTGCTCCACGCTTCGACCGGTGATCGCGCCCAGCGTCGACTTGCGCGACCAGCCGACCAGCAACGGGCGGCCCAGGCCCAGCAGTTCGCGCTGGCGCCGCAGCAGGTCGACGTTGTGCCCGACGCTCTTGCCGAAGCCGATGCCGGGGTCGAAGACGATGCGATCCGCAGCCACGCCGCGCCGAGCCAATGCGGTCGCGCGCTCGCTAAGGAACGCACGCACCTCGTCGACCACATCGTCGTAATGCGGTCGCAGCTGCATGACCTCGGGCGTGCCGCGCTTGTGCATCAGGCACACGCCGCAGCTGGCATGCCCCGCAACCACATCGAGCGCACCTGTGGCCTGCAGCGAGTTGATGTCGTTGATGATGTCGGCGCCGCCCGCGAGCGCGGCGGCCATCACTTCGGGCTTGCTCGTGTCCACCGAGACGGGGCAACCGAGCAGTAGCGCGAACTCGAGCACCGGCAGCACCCGCGCGAGTTCTTCGTGCAGCGGCACCGGCATCGAGCCTGGGCGGGTCGACTCGCCGCCGATGTCGAGCATGTCGGCGCCCTCCGCCAGCATTTTCTCGCAATGGGCGACGGCTGCGGCCGTGCCGGCATGAGCACCGCCATCGGAGAACGAATCCGGCGTGACGTTGACGATGCCCATCACCTGCGGGCGCGACAGGTCGATCCGGAACCGGGTGGTGTGCCAATGCATCGCGCGGTAGCCGGTCAGCCGATGATCATCAATGAGAACGGGGCCGAAGCCCCGTGTCGAGTGTCAGTCGCGGACCCGGGCTCAGGCCGTGGCGGTGGCGGTTCCAGGCGCAGCCGGCGGGGTCGGAGGAACCGTCTTGCTCATCGACGGGCTCCAGTCCTTCGGCGGACGCGGCGGCCTGCCATTCATGATGTCGTCGATCTGCTCGGTGTCGATCGTCTCGTATTCGAGCAAAGCGCTGGCCATCGCATGCATCTTGTCCTTGTTGTCTTCGATCAGCCGACGCGCGACCGCGTACTGCTCGTCGATGATGCGGCGGATCTCGCGGTCAACCGCCTGCATCGTCTGCTCGCTCATCATCGTGGTCTTGGTGACCGAGCGGCCGAGGAACACCTCGCCCTCGTTTTCGGCGTAAACCATCGTGCCCAACGCATCGGTCATGCCATAGCGTGTGACCATGTCGCGGGCGATGTGGGTGGCGCGTTCGAAGTCGTTGCTCGCGCCCGTGGTCATTTCGCCGATGAAGACCTCTTCGGCGATGCGCCCGCCGAACAGGATCGCGATCGTGCTTAGCATGCGGATCTTGTCGGTGCTGTAGCGGTCACCCTCGGGCAACTGCATCGTCACGCCGAGCGCTCGGCCGCGCGGAATCACCGTCACCTTGTGCACCGGGTCGGCCTTGGGCACCAGGCGCGCGACCAGCGCGTGGCCGGATTCGTGGTACGCAGTGTTGCGGCGCTCTTCCTCGGCCATGATCATGGACTTGCGCTCCGGCCCCATCATGATCTTGTCCTTGGCCTTCTCGAAGTCGTTCATCTCGACGACCCGGCCGCTGCGCCGCGCCGCGAACAGGGCCGCCTCGTTCACGAGGTTCGCGAGATCCGCACCCGAGAACCCCGGCGTGCCGCGCGCCAGGATGTCGGAGCGGATGTCCTGCCCGACCGGCACCTTGCGCATGTGCACGTTGAGGATCTGCTCGCGGCCGCGCACGTCGGGCAGGGTCACGTAGACCTGCCGGTCGAAACGCCCCGGGCGCAGCAGCGCCGGGTCGAGGATGTCGGGCCGGTTCGTCGCGGCCATCACGATCACGCCGAGGTTGGTCTCGAATCCGTCCATCTCGACCAGCATCTGGTTCAGCGTCTGCTCGCGCTCGTCGTTGCCGCCGCCCAGGCCAGCACCGCGATGCCGGCCGACCGCGTCGATTTCGTCGACGAAGATGATGCA
>JANMAW010000620.1:0-1539 GCA_031360005.1 Rhizobacter sp. | reverse complement strand
ACCACGACGGCCACCACAACGACGGCCGCGGCGGCCGCCCCGTGATCGTCTTCGTCCATGGTGGCAGCAACGTCTCGGGCTATACGGCCGACCCGGTGTACGACGGCGCGGCGCTGGCCAAGTCGGCCAACGCGGTGGTGGTGACGGTGAACTACCGGCTCGGCATCTTCGGTTTCCTCAGCGTGCCGCAGCTCAAGTCGGGTACCGACGCGCAACAGGACTCCGGCAACTTCGCGCTGCTGGACATCATCAAGGCGCTGCAGTTCATCCGCCACAACATTGCCGAGTTCGGAGGCAATCCGTCCAACGTGACGCTGATGGGTCAGTCGGCCGGCGCGATCAACGTGTACGCGCTGCTGACCACGCCAGCCACCGTCGAGGCGAAACCGCGGCTGTTCCATCGCGCGGCGCCGCTCAGCGGTGGCATCTCGCTGGCCAGCAACCTGCCGCCTGGCCGCATCCAGACGCTCAATCCGGCGTCGTTCTATCTGAACCAGGGCAACCAACTGTTGTATCGCCAGGTGATCGCCGACGGCCTCGCACCCGACGTCGCCGGCGCTGCCGCCTGGGTCGCCAGCAAGACGCCCGCGCAAGTGGCGGCGTACCTGCGCAGCAAGAGCCCGGCGGCGCTGCTTTCGACGCTGCTGACCAAGCTGGCGCCGCTCGGGCTCGCCGGGTCGGGGCCGATCCCGGACGGTGCGATGCTGCCGTCCGACCCCATCGGCGCGATCGCCGCCGGCAACTACCTGCGCGTGCCGGTGCTGGCCGGCAACACGCGCGACGAAGGCAAGCTGTTCCCGACCTTCCTGGCGCTGCTCGGCGGGCCGAGCGGCCGGCTGGTGACCGACAAGCAACTGTTCGACATCCAGTTCGCGTACCAGCCCGACGCGCCGCCGCAGATCACGATCGAGCAGTGGATCCCCGGCGTGTACCTGCCGGTCGCGACGCCCGCGACCGGTTTCAACGCGAAGACCGAGCTGCTGAATCAGCTCTTCCTGGTTGCCGCGGCCAAGAACGCGCTGGACACGCTGAAGTCGCAGCAGAACGAGGTCTGGTACTACCGCTTCGATTGGGACGAGGAGCCGGCGCCGTTCAACGACATCTACGGCGCGGCGCATGCGTTCGACCTGGCATTCGTGTTCGGAAACTTCGGGCCGTCGCTGTTCGCGAATATCGCCAACTCGACCGCCAACCGACCCGGCCGGCTGGCGCTGTCGCACGCGATGATGAAGAGCCTGGCCGCTTTCGCGCACCGCGGCGACCCGAACGCGCCGGCCGCGCTCGGAACGACGTGGCCGTTCTGGCCATCGACGCTGGTGTTTGACGCCACACCGACGGCCAAGGCGATCTCGGTGCACTGAAGGCGACGGCGCCGTTCGACGGCGCCGTCGCTTACCGCCGCGCTGGCAGCCCGCAGCGCGTTGATCTCGCGCTGCGGCGAAGGGCGGTTACGGCGAAGGCTAGCGCGGCCGCAGCGGCCGAAAGAACTCGACGATCTCGCGCGCCAGCGCCTCGGGCTGCTCCATCGCGGCGAAGTGG
>JANMAW010000594.1:0-1861 GCA_031360005.1 Rhizobacter sp. | reverse complement strand
TTCGCGACCGACCTGCTGAAGGTCAAGCACATCATCGTCGTCGGCCATTCGCGCTGCGGCGGCGTGGTCGCGGCGCTGAACGACACCCGCATCGGCCTGGCCGACAACTGGATCCGCCATGTGCAGGACGTGCGCAACCGGCACTGGGAATGGCTGGAAACGCTCTCGGCCGAGAGGCGCATCGATGCACTCGGCGAGCTGAACGTGATCGAGCAGGCGCGCAATGTCTGCCAGACCACCGTCGTGCAGGACGCCTGGGCGCGCGGCCAGGAGATCGTCGTTCACGGCTGGTTCTATGGGCTGCACGACGGCCTGTTGCTCGACCTGAGGATGACGGTCGCGGGCGCGGCCGAGATGGCGGTGGCCTTCGACAACGCGGTGGCCGCGCTGCATTCGCGCCATGCCGAAACGTGCGTGCCGTGAAGCAGCCGCTGGCTTTCCCGACCGCGCTGACGGCGCCGCGCGCGTTCGATATCGCCCGGGCGATGCTCGACGGTTTCGACCGCCACTACAGGCTCTTTCGAGAAGCCAGCGCCGATGCGAAGCGGCGCTTCGAAAACGCCGACTGGCACGGCCAGCAGCGCGCGCAGCGCGAGCGCATCGAGTTCTACGATCTTCGGGTCGACGAAGCCGCCGAGCGGCTGCAGCGCGAGTTCCAGGCGTCCGGGCTGCCGAAGGACGTGTGGCAGCAGGTCAAGCTGCACTACATCGGCCTGCTCACCGGCCACCACCAGCCCGAGCTGGCCGAGACCTTCTTCAACTCGGTGACGACGAAGATCCTGCACCGCAGCTATTTCCACAACGACTTCATCTTCGTTCGGCCTGCGGTCTCGACCGAGTACATCGAGAACGACGAGCCGGCGTCGCTGCCGACTTACCGCGCCTATTACCCGACTAAGGAGACGCTGCGCGAGACATGGCTGCGCATCGTCGACGACTTCCGGCTGCAGCGCGCGTTCGCGGATCTGGGCCGCGACATCGACAGCGTGCTCGCGGCGGTTGCCGGGCAGCTCGGCGACTACCGCATGCGCGCCAACTTCCAGGTGCAGGTGCTGAGTTCGCTGTTCTACCGGAACAAGGGCGCGTACCTGGTCGGCAAGATCATCAACGGCTTCAACGAGACGCCGTTCGCATTGCCGATCCTGCACAACGAACAGGCGCGGCTCGAGATCGACACGGTGCTGTTCGGCGAAGACGATCTGCTGCTGCTGTTCAGCTTCGCGCGTGCCTACTTCATGGTGACGATGGAAGTTCCGTCGGCCTATGTGCAGTTCCTGCGCTCGATGATGCCGCGCAAGCCGCGCTCCGAGATCTACAACGCGCTCGGCCTCGCGAAACAAGGCAAGAACGCGTTCTACCGCGACTTCCTGTACCACCTGAAGCATTCGAGCGACCGCTTTCGCATCGCGCCCGGCATCAAGGGCATGGTGATGCTGGTGTTCGACCTGCCGAGCTTTCCATACGTCTTCAAGGTCATCAAGGACTTCTTCCCGGTGCAGAAGGAAACCACGCGCGAGCTGATCAAGAGCAAGTACCTGCTGGTCAAGCAGCATGACCGCGTCGGCCGCATGGCCGACACGCTCGAATACAGCAACGTCGCATTCCCGCGCGAGCGCTTCGAGGAGGAGCTCGTCGCCGAGCTGACGCAGTTCTGCCCGAGCCTGCTCGAGGAAGACGGCGACGCGCTGGTGATCCGCCACGTCGACATGGAGCGGCGCATGATCCCGCTGAACATCTACCTGCAGGAGGCGTCTCTGTCGCAGATCGAGGCCGCGGTGATCGAGTACGGCAATGCGATCAAGGACCTGGTGAGCGCCAACATCTTCCCCGGCGACATGCTGTGGAAGAATTTCGGCGTCAC
>JANMAW010000263.1:0-1907 GCA_031360005.1 Rhizobacter sp. | reverse complement strand
AGCGCACGTGAGATCGACGAGCTGTTCGCCGACGGCACAATCAGCGGCGGCATGCTGCCGAAGATCGCGTCGGCGCTCGACGCGGCAAAGAACGGCGTCAACACCGTGCACATCATCGACGGCCGTGTGCCGCACGCGATGCTGCTCGAGGTGCTGACGGAGCAGGCCTACGGCACCATGATCCGGTCGCATTGAGACCGGGTCATGGGGACGCCGCGTCCGCCTTGCACGATGATCCGGTCGCACTGAGATCCGGTCATCGGGACGTAGCGTCCACCTGCACCATGACCGGTCGCCCTTGATGGAGCGGCCCATCGGCGAGTCTGGCGGCCAGACCCGGCAAGGATCGCGGAGCGGGCCACTTGGCGGCTCGCGAATGGTCCCGGCGGCTGGCTCGCGGCCTCTTCCATGAGCCGCGTCTGGCTCTTCGACCTCGACAACACGCTGCACGACGCCAGCCACGCGGCGTTCGGCCAGACCAACGCGGCGATGAACGAGTACATGGTCCGCCACCTCGGCCTCGACCACATCGAGGCGGCGCGGCTGCGCCAGCACTATTGGCACCACTACGGCGCCACGTTGCTCGGGCTGGTTCGCCACCATGGCGTGCAGGCCGACCACTTTCTGGAGCAGACGCACCTGCACCCCGGGCTGGAGGAGCGGCTGCGCACCAGCGCACACGACCGCGCTGCGCTGAGGCGCTTGCGCGGCCGCAAGTTCATCGTCACGAATGCGCCGCGCGCCTACACGATGCGGGTGCTGAGCACGCTCAAACTCGCCGGCTGCTTCGACGGGGTGATCAGCATCGAGGACATGTCGATGTTCGGCCAGCTGCGACCGAAGCCCGACGCACGGATGTTCCGTCACCTCGTCGCGAAGCTGAAGGTCAGGGCGACCGACTGCGTACTGGTCGAGGATGTGCTCGAGAACCAGAAGGCGGCGCGTCGCATCGGCATGCGCACCGCGTGGATGCAGCGCTACCTCGGCGGGCGCTTCCGCGGCCACCTGCGCTTTGGTGCGAGCGGCGGTGCGAACGACGGTCTCCGGCGCCGCGAAGTTGGTGTTCACCCTTGCCCGAGCCCACGATATGTGTGTGCCAAAATCAAGACGCTGCAGAAATTACTGACGCTTTGATGACGCCCACTCCCGACCCCAGCGCTGCCGGTCCCGACGATTCGATCGACGACGCGGCGCCGGCTGGCGCGGTGCCCGGCGCTCTGGTCGCTGCCGCGACCCCAGCCGCGGCGGCGCCGGTGCGCAAGCGCCTGAAGCCAGGCGAGCGCCGCGTGCAGATCCTGCAGACGCTGGCGAGCATGCTCGAGCAGCCCGGCGCCGACCGAGTCACCACGGCCGCATTGGCGGCCCGGCTCGATGTCTCGGAGGCGGCGCTGTACCGGCACTTCGCGAGCAAGGCGCAGATGTTCGAGGGGCTGATCGAGTTCATCGAGCAAAGCGTCTTCACGCTGATCAACCAGATCCAGGAACGCGAAACTGTCGCGGCGGTTCAGGTCCAGAAGATCGTCAGTGTGCTGCTGCAGTTCGGCGAGAAGAACCCCGGCATGGCGCGCGTCATGGTCGGCGATGCGCTGGTGTTCGAGAACGATCGGCTGCTGGCCCGCATGAACCAGTTCTTCGAGCGTTTCGAGTCGCAGTTGCGCCAGAGCCTGCGCGGCATGGCCGAGGTGGCCGGATCGAACACGCCCACCGTCGACGCGAACGCGCAAGCCTCGGTGCTGACCGCCTACGCGGTCGGCCGCCTGCAGCGCTACGCGCGCTCGGGCTTCAAGCGCAGCCCGACCGAACACCTGGACGCTGCGCTGCGGATGCTGGCTTCGTAAGTGGTCGCCGAACCGACTGCGATGTCCAGCGTCACGCTCGATGTCGGTGGCCAGTCGCTGACCTTGCTG
>JANMAW010000549.1:0-1804 GCA_031360005.1 Rhizobacter sp. | reverse complement strand
GCGGTGACCGACAACCTCGGTGGCCAGGGTCTCTTCGGCGTCGAACTGTTCGTCAGGGGCGACCAGGTCTGGTTCAGCGAGGTCTCGCCGCGCCCGCACGATACCGGCATGGTGACGATGATCACGCAATGGCAGAACGAGTTCGAGCTGCATGCGCGCGCGATCCTCGGCTTGCCGGTCAGCACGGCGCTGAAGAGCCCGGGCGCGAGTGCGGTGATCTACGGCGGCATCGACGCGCGTGGGGTGGTTTTCGACGGCGTAGACGCCGCATTGCGCGTGCCGAGCACCGAGCTGCGCCTGTTCGGCAAGCCCGAGAGTTTCGTCAAGCGGCGCATGGGGGTCGCGCTGGCCTTCGATGCCGATGTCGATGTTGCGCGCACGCGTGCCAGGCAATCGGCGGCCTGCGTCAAACCGCGCGCGATGTGAACCCGGTCAAGCGGCCGGGCCGCGGCCGGGTCTCTGGAGCGCACTGCAAGGGGCGCCGGATGGCGCAACGTGTCGTTTGCACGGTCTGAGGGCCGATCTCGGCCCGCTGGGCTCGCCGCCGCCGCTGCATCAGCCTGCACCTCGCTATGCTCGACACGAGGCTGCCGGGCGCATACGCGCCCGGGTTGCCCAGGGAGCAGGATCATGACGGACAACGGATGGTGGATGCTGATCGGCGTGCCGCTGGCGATGGCGCTCGGCGCGGCGGCCGGCGGCTGGTTCACGTTTCGCACGGCGCGGGTGAGCTTCGACGCCCGGCTGCGTCGCGAAGTTGTTGAATTGCAGCAACAACAGGCGGCCACGGCCGACCAGTTGCGGGCCGAGCGGGTGACCGCCGAGACCGACCTGGTGCAGGCGCGCATCGCCTTCAACCGGCAGCTCGCGACCGCGGCCCAGGAGTCTCGCGCTGCCGTCGCACGCATCGAAGAGCGCTTGCGAGTGACCCGCGACGATCCCGACGGCGAGCGGCGCGGCAGCCCGCCCGACACGGCTACCGCGGAGCTGTCCGACGGGTTCGCCGCGACCCGCCCGATGCGCGACGGTATGTGAGCCACGTCTCCATCAATCGTCGTCCCTGACCTGGTACTGGCTCATCAGGGTCGCCTGCGACGAAGGCGGTACCGCCTCGTAGTGGCTCAGTTCCAGCGTGTAGCGGCCCTGGCCGCCGGTCATGCCGTTCAGCCGCGCCTGGTAATTGCTCAGTTCCGACAGCGGCACCTGGCCGCTCACCATGATCACGCCGCCCGCCAGCGCATGGGTCGCGTTCACCTGTCCGCGCTTCGCAGACAGGTCACCGGTGATGTCACCCATGCTGCTTTCGGGTGACGTGATCTCGACCTTGACGATCGGTTCGAGCACGATCGGCTGCGCCTTCTTCACTGCGTCGATGAAGGCCTTGCGGCCGGCGGTCGCGAACGCGATGTCCTTCGAATCGACCGAGTGCGACTTGCCGTCGTAGACGATCACGCGCACGTCCTTTAGCGGGTGGCCGGCGATCACGCCGGTGTCGAGCACCTGACGCACGCCTTTCTCGACTGCCGGTATGAACTGCGTCGGGATCGTGCCGCCCTTGACCTGGTCGACGAATTCGAAGCCGGCGCCGCGCGGCAGCGGCTCGATGCGCAGGAACACCTCGCCGAACTGGCCGGCACCGCCGCTCTGCTTCTTGTGCCGGTGATGGCCCTCGGCCGGCGCGGTGACGGTCTCGCGGTAGGCGATGCGCGGCGGCCGTGTGTTGACCTCGCACTTGTAGATGTCGTTCATGCGCTCGAGCAAGGTGCGCAGGTGCAGTTCGCCGAGGCCGTAGACCACCGTTTCA
>JANMAW010000494.1:0-4214 GCA_031360005.1 Rhizobacter sp. | reverse complement strand
CATGGACGACACGGCCCGCAGTCTCGGCCTGACGCCGGCACGTGCGCTGCGGCGCGTGCACCTGCCGCTGCTGAGGCGCGGCCTGCTGACGGCGGCGCTGCTGGTGTTCATCGACGTGATGAAGGAGTTGCCGGCGACGCTCGTGATGCGCCCGTTCAACTTCGACACGCTCGCCACGCAGGCCTACACGCTGGCGTCGGACGAGCGCCTGGCAGAAGCCTCGACCGCGTCGATCGCGATCGTCGCGGTGGGGCTGCTGCCGCTGATCATCATCTGCCGGCAGATCGCGAGAGAGCGGCCGTGAGGCAGGTCGTGGGTATCCGGCCGGCAGCGGCCGGAGGTTCGGCAACCCGCCGCGTCAGGGGCTTTCGAGACACACGGCTCCGGCCCTCCACACCGTGCGCTGTGGCGCTCAAACTTCGTGGGCGAGCCAATGCGACAGCCGGTGTTCGCAGGTCTCGAAAACGACATAGGCCGCGATGCTGAGGTAGCCGCTGAGAATCAGTTGCAACAGTTGCCCGAGAGCGCCGTCCATTACCGCTTGCCACCCGTGTTCGCCGATGAAGCGAGCATTCGCCATGAACAGCAGGCCGAGATTCAACGTGCCGGCGCCGAACGCGAAGAAGCTGAGCCCGAGCACGACGAAGGTCAGCCACAGGCGAGACAGCACCAGCCGTTGAAACAGTGCGCTCATGGTCGTCGCGCGGCCGGCAAGACGCCGGTCAGGGTCGCTCCCTTCAATCGATTTTCAACAGCCTGTCGAGCGCCAGCGTCCCGCCCCCGCGGCCCACCAGATAGAGCAGCAACGCCGCCCACGACAGGTGCGTCGGCCACGCATCCGGGTAGACAAAAATCTGGATCGTCAGCGTCATAACCAGAAGCGCCAGCGCCGACAGCCGCGTGCCGAGCCCGAGCAGCAACAGCAACGGGAACAAGTGCTCGGCGTACGCGGCAACGTGTGCGGCGATCTCCGGCGATATCAACGGCAACTTGAATTCACTGCGGAACAGGTCGTAGGCGCCATCGGTGACGCGGAGGAAGCCCTCGACTTTCGTCCGCCCCGACAGAAAGAAGATCGCGGCGATGCTGAGCCGGCTGGCGAACGCGAGTACGTCGTGCGTGATCAGCCGCGACAGGCCGCGCGCGATCGTGTTCCAGCGTGCGCGAAGACCGTTGCCGCTCAGCGGCGACGTCGGCGAAGTCGTGGCTTGGTTCATGGCTGGCTTTCTTCGAAGAGTGAAACGAGAGCGCCGGCGCGCAACAGGCGCGCCAGCAGACCGGCGACGTCGGTGTCGGGCCGCACCGCCAGCGCCTCGGCGGCCGCGTCGCCCAACAACCGGCCTGCGGCGCAGGCGTCGAGGAACGCGCAGTCGGCCTCGTCCACCGCGAGCCAGGCGACCACATCGACCGGCCGCACGAGCAGTGCACCCTCGCCGTGCCAGACGATCTCGCCCGTCGACGCGTGACTGCCGCGGTTGTTTTGCCAAATCGAATAGACCGGTGCATCGGCGAACCAGCGCCACCGCGCGGCCGGATGCGGCGCAACGCGCAAGCCGGCGAGCGCCTCGGGTGCCATCGGCGCGAGTGATGCGGCATCGACCGCAGCGGCGTCGGCTGCGGTGTGGGCTTCGATCCAGAAGCGGTCGAGCCGTGCCACATCGGCGAGGTACGGCAGGTCGCGTGCAGGCCCGAAGCCGGCGAGAAACGCCGCGAAGCTTTCGCCGTAGTTCAGCAGCCGTCCATCGCCTGGCGGCTCTGCGTGCACATACATTGCGGCGGCCGCACGGAACCAGTCCGGGCCGACCAGGCGTGCGACGCTCGGGTAGTTCGCCTCGAGCGCATCGATGCAGCCCTTCATCACGGTGTTGCGGTAGACCGCGAAGGCGGGCTGCGCATTCAATGCGAGGTCGTTCTCGCGATCGAACAACGCGTCGACGAAGCGCGACTGAAACCGGGCCAGCGACCCTGTCACGACGCGTGCCCGCAGACGCCGCTCACTCGGCCCATCTCGAACGCCGCGGTAGCGCATTCGGCGAGCAGCTCGTCGAAGCCGGGTACGTTGGCGTCGCGCTCGATCAGCGTGGGCCTGGCACCGATGCGTTCGACCAGGCGACGATAGAGCGCCCAGACCTCGCGAGCGATCGGCGCGTCGTGCGAATCGATCAATAACGCGGCACCGACTGCCGGGTCGGTGGAGTGACCGGCAACATGAATCTCGACGACGCTCTCGGCCGGGAAACGGTCGATGTACGCGACCGGATCGAATCCGAGGTTGTGCGCTGAAACGTGAACGTTGTTGATGTCGAGCAGCAGGCCGCAATCGGTGCGGCGCACGAGTTCGGCCAGGAAATCGATCTCGTCCCACTCGTGTCCGTCGAGGCGCACGTAGTGCGAGGGATTTTCGATCGCGATGCGACGGCCGAGCGCCGACTGTGCGCGATCGATGTTCAATGCGATGCGGTGCAGTGCTTCGCCGGCGCGCGGAAACGGCAGCAGGTCAGGAAAACTCTGACCGTTCCAGGCCGACCACGCCAGGTGCTCGGACACCAGCGCGGGTTCGGTGCGTCGCACGAGTGCGGCGAAGCGCTTCAGGTGATCTGCGTCGGGTGGTGTGTCGCTCGCGAGCGAGAGGGACACCCCGTGCAACGAGATCGGGTGAACTGCGCGGATCGCTTCGAGCCAGCGCAGTCGCGGGCCGCCCGCCACAAGGTAGTTCTCGGGATGAACTTCGAACCACAGGCCTTCGCAGGCGCTGCTCAGAGCCGCGTCGTAGTGCTGCGGCTTGAGCCCGAGACCGGCGAGCAGTTGGGTCATCGCGGGGCGGCGCGAACGGACGAATCAGGACTTGACCGGCGTCAGCGAACCCGTGCCCTGGGGGGTCTTGATGGTCGCGCAGGTACCGGCCGGCACGTGCTTCCAGGCATTTCCCTGGTAGTCGACCTTCGAGGTACCGGCGCATGTGGTACCAGCGCCGGCGGCGCAGTCGTTCTTGCCGGCCAACGACACGCCGTAGCACTTTTCGGCGGCTGCCGTCTTGTCGGCCATCGGCTTTGAATCGACTGCCATGGCGGCGCCTGCAGCGAGCGCAGACAGGGTGAGAGCGGTGATTGCGATTGAACGATTCATGATTGAGAAGCTCCGAAGTTGAGAATGAAACCCGCCGAGTGGCGCGGTCGTCTGTATTTCGCGAGCCCCACCCCGCCGGTTACAGCGCACGGCACAATTTCAGAGTTTATTTCCGCAGGGGCTGTAACCAGCCGAGCCGATGGCGCGTATTACAGCGGAAGGTCCGATTCGAACGAACGACGCCGAGACAGTGCTTCGCGACTTGTTTCTGCGCGGTCTCGACGGTGAACATGCCGCGTACCACGAGTTCCTTCGAAAGCTCGCCGCGCACTTGCGCGCCTTTCTGGGCAAGCGTCTGTTCGGCTGGCCCGATGAAGTGGAAGACCTGGTCCAGGAATGCCTGCTCGCCATGCACAACAAGCGCCACACCTACCAACCCGACCAGCCGTTGACGGCATGGGTGCATGCGATTGCGCGCTACAAGCTGATCGATCTGTTGCGGTCGAAGTCGGCGCGCGAGGCCTTGCACGATCCTCTTGACGACGAGCTCGCGGTGTTCGCCGAGTCCGACACCGATGCCAGCGATGCGCGACGCGATCTCGCGGTGCTGCTGCAGGCACTGCCGGATCGTCATCGGCTGCCGATCGTGCACGTCAAATTGCAAGGTCTGTCGATCGCCGAGACCGGCTCGCTGCTGGGCATGTCGGAGTCGGCGGTCAAGATCGGGATTCACCGCGGGCTCAAGGCACTCGGCCAACGCATCAGGAGCAAGCCGTGAAGACCGACGACCTGATTTCGCTGCTTGCCGACGACACAGCGCCGCTTGCGCGGGTGGCGTCGCGACAGATCGGGATCGCACTGCTGGTCAGCCTGCCGCTGGCCGCGCTGCTCCTGCAGCTGAGGTTTGGGGTGCGCCCGGACTTGAGCCAAGCCGTGTCGTGGCCGATGTTCTGGGTCAAGGTTCTTGCCCCTTGTGCAGTCGCCGCGGCAAGCTTCGTGACCTTGCATCGGCTCGCGCGGCCCGGCGTCGACGTCCGGGCCGGCTGGATCGCGATCGCCACGCCGATCGCACTGCTCTGGTTGCTCGCGTTTGCGACCTATGTCCATGCCCCCGACGCCGCGCGCGGCGCGCTGGTGTGGGGCCAGAC
>JANMAW010000540.1:0-4101 GCA_031360005.1 Rhizobacter sp. | reverse complement strand
GGCGAACCAGTTTGTTGCCGGCTTCATCGGCTCGCCGGCGATGAACTTCCTGCCGGGCACACTGCGCCGCGCCGGGTCGAGTGCGCGGATCGAGTTGCACGACGGCACCCGGCTCGATGCACCGCCGCGCTCGAGCGGGGTGGACGGCCAGCCCGTCATCTTCGGCACGCGCCCGGAGCATCTGGCGCTCGGCGACGCCGGCGGCATACCGGCACGCGTGGTCGTGATGGAGCCCACCGGCATGGACACTTTCGTCGTTTGCCGGCACGAGAGCGTGGAACTCTCGGCGGTGTTTCGTGAGCGCCACGACTTCGCCCCGGGCAGCACCATCCACCTGCTGCCTGACCTGCAGCGCGCTCACCTGTTCGACGCCGGCAGCGGGCAGCGGCTCGCCGCCTGATCGACACACACACGCCCGACGCGAATCATTCCCTGTATCAACACCAGACCGATCACAGAAGGAGTCACACGATGCACCCATTCAATCGCCGCAAGTTCCTGGAAGGTTCCGCCGGCGTTGCCGCCGCGGCCACGATCGGCACCGGTGCCGCGGTCTTTGCGCCCGCGGTCCATGCGCAGGCGCTCGCCTACAAGCCCGAGAAAGACGCGAAGCTTCGGGTGCTGCGCTGGAGCCGATTCGTGCAGGGCGACATCGATGCCTACATGGTCAACGTCAAGAAATTCACCGAGAAGACCGGCATCGAGGTGCGGGTCGACAACGAGGGCTGGGAAGACGTGCGGCCGAAGGCCGCAGTCGCCGCGAACACCGGGGCCGGGCCCGACATCATCCTGTCGACCAACGACGATGCGAACCTGTACCCGGAGAAGCTGCTCGACGTGACCGACCTGGCCACGTATCTCGGCAAGAAGTACGGCGGCTGGTATCCGGCGTGCGAGGCCTATCTGCGCCCGGACGGCAAGAAATGGATCGGGCTCGGGCTCGGTGCAGCGGGCGCGATGCTGGTCTACCGCCAGAGCCATGTGAAGGCGGCCGGATTCGACAGCTTCCCGAAGGACACGACCGCTTTCCTCGCGCTGCTCAAGGCGCTGCACGCGAAGGGCACGCCGCCGGGGATGGCGCTGGGCAATGCGACCGGCGACGGCCTGTGGACCAACTGGCTGATGTGGTCGCACGGCGGCCAGCTCGTCGACACGAACAACAAGGTCGTGATCGACAGCCCCGAGACGCTCAAGGCGCTCGAGTACGCGAAGGAGATGTACGCGACCTTCATCCCCGGCACGCTGTCGTGGCTCGACCCGAACAACAACAAGGCCTTCCTCGACAGCCAGATCAGCCTGACCAACAACGGCATCTCCATCTACTACGCGACCAAGAACGCCACCGATCCGAAGGTCAGGGAACTCAAGGAAGACATCTATCACGCCCAGTACCCGATCGGCCCGGTCGGTGTGCCGACCGAGTCGCACCTGTTCTTCAACCAGATGATCATGAAGTACACCAAGTACCCGCAGGCCGCCAAGGAGTTCCTGCGCTTCATGATGGAGCAGGAGCAGTTCGACCCGTGGCTCACGGCGGCAGGGGGCTACATCGCCCCGCCGCTGGCCGAGTACGCGAAGGTCGCGATCTGGACCTCGGACCCGAAGCACACGCCGTATCGCGATTGCGTGAAGAACCTGCGGCCTGCAGGCTACGCCGGCAAGCTCGGCTATGCGTCGGCCGGGGCCGCGGCCGACTTCATCGTCGTCAACATGGTGGCCGAGGCGGCAAGCGGATCGAAGACGCCGAAGGAAGCGGCCGAGCGGGCGCAGAAGCGCGCTGAACGGTATTACAAAGTCTGATATTGCGGACACCTGCGGTGCCTCAATATCTCGCCGCGTTCGAACGTCACGCCGCCTGGACGGCGGGCGTGACGTTCAACTTGGCGCTGCGGCGCTGCGGCGCCGCCGGCAGCGCACACCGGTGTCTTGCCCATGTTTGAAAAACTACAGAACAGTCGCAACGCGCTCGGGCTGATCTTCATGCTGCCGGCGGCGGTGCTGCTGCTGCTGTTCCTGACCTATCCGCTCGGCCTGGGCGTGTGGCTCGGCTTCACCGACGCCAAGGTCGGGCGGCCGGGAGAGTGGATCGGTCTCGAGAACTACGCCTATCTGATCACCGACAACGTCACCCAGCTGGCGCTGTTCAACACGCTGTTCTACACGACGATTGCAAGCGTGGTGAAGTTCTTGCTCGGCCTGTGGCTCGCGTTGCTGCTGAACAAGAACATTCGCTTCAAGACCTTCTTCCGTGCGGTGATCCTGCTGCCGTACATTGTGCCGACGGCCTTGTCGGCGCTCGCCTTCTGGTGGCTCTACGACGCGCAGTTTTCGATCATCAGCTGGGTGCTGGTGAAGCTCGGCGTGATCGACACCTACATCGATTTTCTCGGCAGCCCGTGGAACGCGCGCTTCTCGGTGATCGCAGCAAACGTGTGGCGCGGCGTGCCGTTCGTCGCGATCACGCTGCTGGCAGGCCTGCAGACGATTTCGCCGTCGTACTACGAAGCTTCGGCGATCGACGGCGCGACGCCGTGGCAGCAGTTTCGCCACGTCACGCTGCCACTGCTGACGCCGATCATCGCGGTCGTGATGACCTTCTCGGTGCTGTTCACGTTCACCGACTTCCAGCTGATCTACGTGATCACGCGCGGCGGCCCGCTCAACGCCACGCACCTGATGGCGACGCTGTCGTTCCAGCGTGCGATCTCGGGCGGCGCCCTCGGCGAGGGCGCGGCGATCTCGATCGCGATGGTGCCGTTCCTGCTGGCTGCGATCATGTTCAGCTACTTCGGTCTGCAGCGCCGCGCATGGCAACAGGGCGGGGCCGATAAATGATTGCCATCCGATGAGCCAGGACAAGAATGCCGACACGGTCGGGATGAGCTTTCTCGATTCGACCCCGCGCAAGCTCGTCACGGTCTACCTCCCGCTGTGCATCTTCCTGTTCGTGCTGCTGTTCCCGTTCTACTGGATGGCGATCACCGCGTTCAAGCCGAACAACGAACTGCTCTCGCGCGACGGCAACCCGTTCTGGATCGTCTCGCCGACGCTCGCGCACGTGAAGAAGCTGCTGTTCGATACCGCCTACCCGCAGTGGATGTGGAATACCGTGCTGGTCTCGGTCGTGTCCACCTTTTTCTCGCTCGCGGCGTCGGTGCTGGCCGCCTACGCGATCGAGCGGTTGCGCTTCTCGGGCGCAAAGCATGTCGGCCTGGCGATCTTCCTGGCGTATCTGGTGCCGCCGTCGATCCTGTTCATTCCCCTCGCGTCGGTGGTGTTCCAGCTCGGACTGTTCGACACGCGGCTGGCGCTGATACTGACCTACCCGACCTTCCTGATCCCGTTCTGCACCTGGCTGCTGATGGGCTACTTCAGGTCGATTCCGTTCGAGCTCGAGGAGTGCGCGCTGATCGACGGCGCGAATCGCTGGCAGATTCTCGTCAAGATCGTGCTGCCGCTGGCGGTGCCGGGGTTGATCTCGGCCGGCATCTTCGCGTTCACGCTGTCGTGGAACGAGTTCATCTACGCACTCACGTTCGTGTCGTCGAGCGAAATCAAGACGCTGCCGGTCGGCGTCGTCACCGAGCTGGTCGAGGGCGACGTCTATCACTGGGGGTCGCTGATGGCCGGCGCGCTGTTCGGCTCGCTGCCGGTCGCGTTCATCTACTCGTTCTTCGTCGAGTACTACGTCTCGGGGATGACGGGATCGGTCAAGGAGTGAGGTCGCCGACATCGAACGGGTCCCTGCAGGCGGCAAGGGCCGCATCAAAGGTGCCGGGTACCGTGCTCGAGGCTCATGGGCGGAAGACAGGGCGTTGGAATTCCCCTGTCCTCCGAGAAAAAAAGGGCATTTGAGTTCCTGTCCGCCGCGCCCGATCCGGCTCACACGCACTCCGTCCGGCCCGCACCGCAAGCCCCAAGCGGACCGCTTCGGTCAGGGCACCGGCGAGGGTGTCGGTGCCGCAGACGACCGCTGTCGGCTGGCCAATCGGGACGGGGCCAGGTTCAAGCGGCGCCCAAGTGCTGCGGCGCGAACATCTCCTGCATCGCCATGCGGGTGCGGTAGGCGGGGGTCGTCGTGTCCATCGCCACGTCGTCCCA
>JANMAW010000536.1:0-6132 GCA_031360005.1 Rhizobacter sp. | reverse complement strand
GAAGACGCGCCGCAACTGCAGGTCGACATCGACCGCGACCGCGCCAGTGCACTTGGCATCGGCTTCGACAGCGTCAACGCGGTGCTGTCGACCGCGCTCGGGTCGACCTACGTCAACGACTTCCCGAACGCCGGCCGTCTGCAACGCGTGGTCGTGCAGGCCGACGCGCCGAGCCGGATGCAGCCCGACGACCTGCTCAAGCTCAACGTGCTCAACAGCAAGGGGCAGCTGGTGCCGCTGTCGGCAATCGCGACCACCCGGTGGATCACCGGGGCAATGCAGACGGTGCGGTACAACGGCTACCCGACGATGCGCCTGGCCGGCGACGCCGCGCCAGGCTACAGCACCGGCGACGCGATGAACGAGATGGAGCAGCTCGCGGCAAAGCTGCCGGCGGGCTTCGGTTTCGAGTGGACCGGCCAGTCGCGCGAGGAGCGCCTGTCGGGATCGACCGCGACGATCCTGATCGTATTCTCGCTGCTCGCGGTGTTCCTGTGCCTGTCGGCGCTGTACGAGAGCTGGTCGATCCCGTTCGCGGTGCTGCTCGCGGTGCCGCTGGGTGTGCTCGGCGCGGTGTTGGGCGCGACCTTCCGCGGCATGCCCAACGATGTGTTCTTCAAGGTCGGGCTGATCACCGTGATCGGCCTGTCGGCGAAGAACGCGATCCTGATCATCGAGTTCGCGAAAGACCTCGTCGCCGAGGGCATGGGCCTGGTCGAAGCGACGCTGAAGGCGGTGCACCTGCGCTTCCGGCCGATCCTGATGACGTCGATCGCGTTCATTCTCGGGGTCTTGCCACTGGTGGTGTCGTCGGGCGCCGGATCCGCCAGCCAGCGCGCGATCGGCACCGGCGTGATGGGCGGCATGATCACCGCGACCGTGCTCGCGGTGTTCTTCGTGCCGGTGTTTTTCGTCGTCGTTCGCAGCCTCTTCAAGGACAGCGAGCGCCAACGCAGGCTGCACGCGCATCAGCTCGATGGCCCGGCGGCCGAGCCCGCCCCGGCCCAGGGAGGGCAGCGATGACCGAGCGTGATCCGGCGCATCACGCGGCGACGTTGGCGGCGCTCGCCTGCGCGCTGCTGCTCAGCGCCTGCGTGAGCTTCATCCCGCCGTACGAGCGACCCGCCGCACCGGTCGCCGCGGTGTATGCGCCCGAGCTGGAGCCGGCGGGTGCCGCCGGCCTCCTCGCCGCCGACATCGAATGGCAGCGCTTCTTCGCCGACCTGCGCCTGCTGCGCCTGATCGGGATCGCATTGCAGAACAACCGCGACCTGCGCATCGCGGTGCTCAACATCGAGCAGGCGCGCGCGGCCTACCAGGTCAGGCGGGCCGACGAGTTGCCATCGGTCGGCGCGGGCCTGAGCGCGCAGCGCCAACCCGGCGCCGGCGGCGGCCTCGTCAACACCTATGCGGTGGGCTTGCAGGTGACCGGCTACGAACTCGACTTCTTCGGCCGCGTGCGCAGCCTGAGCCAGGCCGCGCTGGCGCAGTACCTGGCGACCGAAGAGTCGCGCAAGACGGTGCAGATCTCGCTGGTCGCTTCGGTCGCGAACACCTACGTCAGCTTGCTCGCGGACGACGCGCTGCTGCTGGTCACGCGCGAGACACTGAAGACGCGCGAAGAATCGTATCGGCTCACGAAACTGAAGTTCGACAACGGCGCGACTTCGGAACTCGATCTGCGCCAGTCCGAACAGCTCTTCGAAGGCGCGCGCGCCGCGCTCGCGCAGACGCAACGCCAGCGCGCGCTCGACGAGAACGTGCTGGCGCTGCTGCTGGGCCAGCCGCTGCCGGCCGACCTGCCGCCGGCGTTGCCGCTCGACGCGCAGCAAGGTGTGCGCGATTTGCCCGCGGGCCTGCCGTCCGACCTGTTGACGCGCCGGCCCGACGTGCGCGCCGCCGAGCAGCAACTGCTCAGCGCCAACGCCAACATCGGCGCGGCGCGCGCGGCGTTCTTCCCGCGCATCGCGCTGACCGCGAGCGCCGGCAGCGCGAGCACCGAGCTGTCGGGCCTGTTCAAGAGCGGCAGCTTCGCGCTCACCGGCACCGCGACGCTGCTGCAGCCGATCTTCGATGCCGGCCGCAACCAAGCGAATCTGGATGTCGCGAAGGTGAACCGCGAGATCGCGGTGGCGCAATACGAGCGCGCGATCCAGACCGCGTTCCGCGAGGTCTCGGACGCGCTGGCCGGCCGCGCCACGCTGGGCGAGCAGTTGCGTGCGCAGGCCGCGCAGGCCAACGCCGCGCGGGTGACCTACCAACTTGCCGACCTGCGCTACCGCAACGGCGCGTCGAGCTACCTCGAGGTGCTCGATGCGCAGCGCACGCTGTTCGCGGCGCAGCAGGCGACCGTGCAGGTACAGGCACTGCAGATGCAGAACCTCGTCAACCTGTACAAGGTGCTCGGCGGCGGCTGGACGGACGCGCCGACGGCCGCGAACTGAGGCGCGCGGCGTCGGTCATCGGCGCTACCTCGTGCCGCCGCGCAGCATGCCCATACTGCGGTCGATGAGCCCGACACTCGCCACCGCTGACGGCCTGCAGCTGCGCCTGCGCGAATGGCCCTGCGCCGATGCCCGGGGCACGGTGCTGATCGTGCACGGCCTCGGCGAACACGTCGGCCGTTACGAGAGCGTCGCGGCGCATCTCAACGCATCGGGTTGGCATGTGGTCGGCCACGACCAGCGCGGCCACGGTGCCAGCGACGGTGCGCGCGGCCGGATCGCGCATCACGACAGCCTGCTCGTCGATCTGGCCCAGGTCATCGACTCGGTGCGGGCGCATCTTAGCGGCCCGCTGGTGCTGCTCGGCCACAGCATGGGTGGGCTGGTCGCGGCGCGTTTCGTCGCCGGAGGTTTGCCGCGGGGTCGCGCGCCGTTGTGGTTTCGGCCGGTCGATGCGCTGGTGCTGTCGTCCCCCGCGCTCGACCTCGGGCTCGGCGTCGCGCAGCGGCTGCTGCTGTCGGTGCTGGGCCCGCTGGCGCCCGACCTGGCTCTGGGCAACGGCCTGAACCCCGACTGGATCTCACGCGATCGGGCGGTCGTGAAGGCCTATCTGGACGACCCGCGGGTCCACGACCGGGTCACGCCGAGACTCGTGCGCTTCATGCGAGACGGCGGCGAATACGTGCGTGGCCGCGCCGCACAGTGGCGGGTGCCGACCCTGCTGCTCTACGCGGGCAGCGACCGCTGCGTGGCGCCGGCGGGGAGCGTCGCGTTCGCTGCGGCGGCGCCGCGCGACACCGTGACGGCGCAGGCGTTCCCGCCGCTGTACCACGAGATCTTCAACGAGCCCGAGCGCGCCGGCGTGTTCGCGGCGCTCGGCCGCTGGCTCAGCGCTCGACGCGGAAACTGATCGCCGGCGAGCTGGCCAGCACCTGGTCCGGCGCCGTGTTGTCGATGAACTCGACACGTGCCGAGTAGCTTCCGGCAGGCGGGCTCAACCAGGTCTCGGTGTGGCCGTTGTCCAGGTTCACGGCTTCATCGCGCCCGCCTTCGGGCTTGATACGCAGCCGGAAATGCCCGCTGCCCTTTTCGCTCAATGCGACGTTCGAGACGTTGAGCCCCGAGGCGTGCATTGCGACGCGGAACGGCACCTTGAGGGCTTCGCCCGACTGCGGCGTCAGGATCGCGACGCCGGGCGTGATCAGGCTCTTCGGGTCGACTCCGTCGTTCTTCTTCGTGACGTTGATCGTGATCGGCTTGCTGTAGATGAAGTTCGGAATGTGCTTGTCGTCGGCGAGGACCAGCCGCAGTTCGTATGTGCCCGGCGGGAAGTTCAGCGCCGCTTCCATCTGGCCCTTGCCGAAGTGCATGTACTGGTCGTTGAACGGCAGCGGCTTGGCGAAGTCCAGTGGCAAGCCGCGGTTCACCAGCAGGTGGTGATGGCCGGCGCCGGCGACCGGCTTGACGATCGGTGCGAGCCCGAAGCCGGTCAGCCCGAACTTCAGCAGAAAAGGCGTCTCGATCGACGCGCCGTCCTTCAGGTTGCTGAAGTAGGCATCCTTGCTCAGCCGGGGCGCGGGAACCTCCCAAGGGTGCAAGACATCGGCCGCGCGGGCGACCCCGAACACGAGCCAGAGGCATGTGGCCGCGAATGCGGAGCTTGGAAATCGCATGTTGGCAGCCTGTCGAAACAGTCCTGGAGGATCGGAGCCAAAAGTATAGAAAGCCCGGCGCGCCGCTGACCGCGACGGGTGCGACGACGGCGCGGGTTTCGTGTGTTCCGACCGCTCGGGCAGGTTCTACACTTGCCCCCTGCCAATGAAGGAGCCGCCATGAACGCCCGCGACCCGCTGCTGCCGATCCAGCCCGACGAGGCCACTGCGATCGCCGAGTACGCGAACCGCACCTGGGACGAAGCGATCGTTCCGGCGCTGGTGAACTACATCGCGGTCCCGGCGAAGAGCCCGATGTTCGACCCCGACTGGGCGAAGAATGGTCACATCGAACGCGTGATCCGCGATGCCGCGAACTGGGTCGAGCGGCGCGGCATCGCCGGCCTGACGCTCGAGGTCGTGCGCATCGAAGGCCGCACGCCGGTGATCTTCTTCGAGGTACCGGCCACGAAGGCCGGCAGCACCGACACGATCTGCCTGTACGGCCACCTCGACAAGCAACCCGAGTTCAACGGCTGGCGCAGCGACCTCGGCCCGTGGACGCCTAAGTACGTCGACGGCCTGCTCTACGGCCGCGGCGGCGCCGACGATGGCTACGCGGTCCATGCCGCGATCACCGCGATCGCCGCGCTCGACGAGCAGGGCATACCGCGCGCACGCTGCGTGGGCATCATCGAAAGCTGCGAGGAAAGTGGCTCGTTCGATCTGCCGGCCTACATCGACGTGCTGAAGCCGCGGCTCGGCAATGTCGGCCTCGTCGTGTGCCTGGACAGTGGCGCCGGCAACTACGACCAGCTGTGGCTGACGACCAGCCTGCGCGGCATGGTCAGCGGCGTGCTGAAGGTCGAGATCCTGACCGAGGGCGTGCACTCGGGCGATTCGAGCGGCCTCGTGCCGTCGAGCTTTCGGATCCTGCGCCAGGTGCTCGACCGGCTCGAAGACAGCCGCACTGGCGAGTTGCTGCCGCAAGGCTTTCACTGCGAGATCCCGGCCGATCGCATCGAGCAGGCGCGCGCGACCGCGCAGATTCTCGGCGACGCGGTCTGGAAGCGCTTTCCGTGGGCCTGCGGTGCCGATGGCGGGCCGGCGCTGCCCACCACCACCGACCCGCTGCGGGCGCTGCTGAACCGCACCTGGAAGCCGACGTTGAGCGTGACCGGGGCCGATGGCTTCCCGACGCTCCAGTCGGCCGGCAACGTGCTGCGGCCGTACACCGCATTCAAGCTGAGCCTGCGCCTGCCGCCGTTGGTCGAAGGCAACGAAGCGGCCCTCAAGCTGAAGGCGCTGCTCGAAGACAACGCGCCGTACAACGCCAGGGTCACGTTCATCCCCGACGGCCGCGCCGGCGCCCTGGGCGCAACCGGCTGGAATGCACCGAGCATCGCGCCCTGGCTGGCCAACGCGCTCGATGCCGCGTCGCACGCGCACTTCGGCGCACCCTGCGGCACCATCGGCCAGGGCGGCACGATCCCGCTGATGAGCATGCTGCAGACGAGCTTCCCGGCGGCGCAGATGATGGTCTGCGGCGTGCTCGGGCCGAAGAGCAACGCGCACGGGCCGAACGAGTTCCTGCATGTGCCTTACGGCAAGAAGCTCACCGCCGCGGTCGCGCAGGTGATGGCGGCATGCGCGTGAGGCAGACCGGGGGCCGTGCGATTCGCGAGCGTTAGGTCGGGTTGATGCCGAGCATCGACCGGGCAAGTGCTTCGGCGATCTCGATGCCGTCGACGCCCGCCGACATGATGCCGCCGGCGTAGCCCGCGCCTTCCCCGCCGGGGTACAGGCCGCGCGTGTTCAGGCTCTGGAAGTCGCGGCCGCGCGTGATGCGCAGCGGTGACGAGGTGCGTGTTTCGACGCCGGTCAGCGCCGCGTCTGGCATGCTGAAGCCCCTGATCCGGCGTTCGAACGCCGGCAAAGCCTCGCGCAGCGCGTCGATCGCGTAGTCCGGCAGGCACGCGTTGCCGGGCGCACCCAGATCGGTGGGCCGCACGCCAGGCTTGTACGACGGCGCAACG
>JANMAW010000528.1:0-5886 GCA_031360005.1 Rhizobacter sp. | reverse complement strand
CGGTGCGCTGCCTGCTGTATCGCGACGGGCGGGTGCCGGATGCGCCGCCCGCCGCCGGGGCGGATTCGGCGCTGCGCTTCGCCGCGCCGCGCCCGCTGCCGGCTGCCGCGCAGGCGCTGCTCGCGGTGCGCCGCTTGAGCGTGCGCTGTCCGATTCGCAAGGGCCTGCTGCAGCGCACCGTCGGTGCGTTCACCGCGGTGGACGACGTCTCGTTCGAGATCGCGTCGGGCCAGACCTTGGCGCTGGTCGGCGAATCGGGCTGCGGCAAGACGACCACGGGCAAGGCCGTCGTGCAACTGCTGCGCGGCCAGGCGCTGATCGACGGCGAGGCGCGCTTCGACGGGCAGGATCTGTTCGGCCTCGAAGGCGATGCGCTGCGCGCGGCCCGCCGACAGGTACAGATCATCTTTCAGGACCCGTTTGCATCGCTGAACCCGCGCATGCGTGTGCTCGACATCCTCGAAGAAGGCCTGCAGGCGCTGCGGCCCGAGATGACCGCCGCGGCTCGGCGTGCCAGCCTGGAGCGCCTGGTCGATCAGGTGGGGCTGCGGCGCGACGCACTCGAGCGCTATCCACACGAGTTTTCGGGCGGGCAGCGCCAGCGCATCGCGATCGCGCGAGCCCTTGCGGTGGAACCAAAGCTGATCGTCTGCGACGAGCCGACCTCGGCGCTCGACGTGTCGGTGCAGGCGCAGATCCTCAACCTGCTGAAGCACCTGCAGCGCGAACTCGGTGTTTCGTACCTGTTCATCACGCACAACATCGGCGTGGTCGAGTACATCGCCGATCAGGTGGCCGTGATGAACCGCGGGCGGATCGAAGAGGCCGGCGCGGCGCGCTTGGTGCTCGAGCATCCGCGCCATGAGTACACGCGTACTCTGCTCGCCGCCGTGCCTCGCATCGAGATGCAGCCCGCACGCTGACCCATGGGCTGGGCGAGCGCGGCATCCTGGCTGTTGCGAGCATCCAACGTGCGACGTCGAGGCCCTTAGGGAGATGCCCGTAGGCTGGGCACGCATCACTGGTCCCGTCGCCTGTTCGAGACTCGCCCGACGCGTCTGAAACCCGCATGAACAGAGGCTTCGAGGCTGGCTGACGCGCCCCGTTATCCGTGCATCCGACAGGAACTGCGCAGCGATAGAGGAATACCCTGAGCGAGGCAAAGCATCAAGCTCCGTGACAATTCGCTTACACGTATTCGCAGTCAGGACACCATCCGTTCACAAAGCGGGTATGGGGCTTGCTCGAAGACTTGGTCAGTCGATCAACCTTCCTATCAGGAGTTTCCCGATGCTCAAGAGAACAATGTTGTCCAGGAGTTTGCTCATCGCGTTCAGCGGCAGCGCTGCGTTGTATGGCAGTGCGGCAGTGGCCCAGCAGACAGCGCAAGAACTGCAACGCGTGACCGTCACCGGTTCGAACATCAAGCGGACCGACACTGAGACCGCGTCTCCGGTGCAGGTGATCACGCGGGATGACATCGAAAAGACCGGCAAGCAGTCGATCCAGGAGGTTCTGCGCGGCATCACCGCCGACGGACAGGGCTCGATTCCAAGCTCGTTCAGCAACGGCTTCGCTTCAGGTTCCGCCGCAGTCTCACTGCGCGGCCTGGGCGTCAATTCGACGCTGGTGCTGGTCAACGGCCGCCGCATGACGACCTACGGGCTCGCAGATGACGGAACGCGCAACTTTGTCGACCTGAACTCGCTCCCGCTCGAGGCGGTGGAACGAATCGAAGTCGTGAAGGACGGTGCCTCGGCCATCTACGGCGCGGATGCGGTGGGCGGCGTCGTCAACGTGATCCTGCGCTCGAACTACACCGGCGCGTCGATCGGTGGCTCTTACGGCCAAGCCGGCCGCGGCGACGGCCAGACGACGCGTGCCTTCGGCACGCTCGGCTTCGGCAACATCGATACCGACAAGTACAACGTCTTCTTCAGCCTCGAAGCGTCCCAGCAGAAGAACATCTGGTCCAAGGACCGGGGGTTCATCGGGGATAGCAACCTCACCGCGTTCGGGTACTACGACACCACCAACGGGCAACCAAGGCCCTGGCTTGGCGCAGGGCCATCGTCCAACTCGCCCTACGGTGTGACTCGGAGTGCTACGGGCACCGGTGCGCGGGTGAACGTGATTCCGTGCCCCGGGAACGTGGGCTCGAACGGTTTGTGCCAATACAACGCGCTGGTCGAACAGGAGGTGCAACCCGCGCTCGACCGGCTCAACTTCTTCGGCCGGGGCACATTGCAGTTCTCGCCGTCCCTCACGGCCTATCTGGAGCTGGGCCTCTTCAACACCAAGTCGAAGGCCAACGGCACTCTGGGCGCGAACAACGATGGCGGTGTCTTCAAGCCTGGCGATCCGTTCAACCCGCTCATCGTGCACGGCTTCATGACCCTTCCCGCCGGGCATCCCGACAACACCTTCGGCGTTGACCGGTCGCTCTTCATTCGCCCCATGGAACTCGGCGGGCGAGACCAGAAGACCGACAACCAGGTGATCCGGCTCGTTGAAGGTTTGCAGGGCAACGCGTGGGGCTGGGACTTCGACTTCGGCGCGGCGTACATCAAGAGCCGCTTGAAGAACAACAACTACGGCTTCATCAACTACAACGTCATGCAAGCGGCCCTGAACAACGGGACCTATCGCATCACCAGCCCGAGTCTGACGGCCCCGAGCGTCCTCGCCGCAATCTCGCCGACCCTCGAGACCATTCCGACCAGCTCAATCAAGTCGATCGACCTCAAGGTGTCGCGCTCGCTGATGGACCTCGCCGGCGGACCGCTGGGCTTGGCGCTGGGTGCGGAGACCCGTTGGGAAGCCGCGAACACCCCTGCCGTGCCGGGCACCGATACCGGCTCGATCGTCGGGTTGGGGTATTCGTCGTTCAGTGCCACGCGCAGGGTCTCCGCACTCTATGGCGAAGTAGGCGCGCCGGTGACCAAGTGGCTCGAACTCACGGCCGCGGCCCGCTACGACCACTATTCGGACTTCGGCGATGCGACGACGCCGAAGATCGGATTCAAGATCAAGCCGCTCGATCAGATCGCGGTGCGCGGTAGCTATTCCGAAGCGTTTCGTGCACCGGGCCCGGCCGAGACGGGCGGCTCCAGTTTCGGCTTCACGAGCGTCGGAATCCTGTCGCAGGGGAATCCGAACATCCAGCCCGAGAAGGCCAAGAGCTACACATTGGGCGTGATCGCCGAGCCCTTCGCTGGCACCAGCGCCACGGTCGACTACTGGAAGATCGATCGCAAGAACGAGATTGTTCAGGCGGACCCGGCCACGATCATCCCGGCCGGCACGCCGTTGACCGCAGCCCCGTTCACAAAGATCCCCGGAGCGGAGCCGAACTCGTTCATCTACTACGACTCGACCGGCCAGCTCGCAACCGTCACCGGGTTCTACCGGAACGCGGCGGCGACGAAGACCGATGGCGTGGACATCGAGTTACGCCACAAGATGAACCTGGGCGAAGCGGGCAAGCTGACGGCGCAGATGAACTGGACCCACGTCAACAAGTTCAAGCGCACCGACGCCAACGGCAACGAGCTGGATTACGCCGGGACGCAAGGCCCGATCGTGTTGAGCGCGGGTGCTGGCACGCCGAAGGACAAGGGGACGCTGTCGCTGACCTGGGACCGCGGCCCGTGGACGCTGACCGGTGCCGTGAACTACGTGGGTCCGATCAAGATGGTCGATCACAAGGGTGAAACGGCCGTCGATAACGGAGATGGTACGGCGACCGACACCACCAACGGATTGATTCAGAACTACAACGGCGGAAGTCTGGACTGCGCCGTGTTCGATCTAGCCGGCAACCAATACAACAAGTGCAAGCTGCCGTCGTTCACGACTTTCGACCTTTTCGCGAAGTGGACACCGGTCAAGAATCTGGACATCAACTTCTCGATCCAGAACGTCTTCGATCGCAAGGCTCCATTTGATCCGTACCTCGTGTTGACCTACGGCATCAACTACAACCAGACTTGGCACCAGTCCGGCGCTGTGGGCCGATTCTTCACGCTCGGCGCGAAGTATTCGTTCTGATAACTGACTGACCAAAGCATGAGGGAGCAGCGGCTTCGGCCGTCGCTCCCTTTTTTTGTCGCTACAGCTAGCACGACCCTACTACGTGCCAGTAGGACATAGCACGAAACTCGCCGTAAATCGCCCTTCGCGGGGCCCAATCTAGCTGGTACGGCTCTGGCATAGAATGCGCGCTTCGTTCGAAGGCCGGCCTTAACCCAGTGCCAGGCCTTCCAGGCAGAAGTCAGTGAGTCCGCAGGGTAAGTCGCATCCCTGGCTTGCTGTGCCATTTGTACTCTGGAGATCCCAGACCATGAATTTTTCGCAGCGACAAGCGGACCCGCGCCGGCATCTGGTCGGCATCACGTTTGTCATCCTGTTTCACGCGCTGATCGTGTACGCGTTGGTGTCGGGGCTCGCCAAGAAGGTTGTCGACGTGGTCCGCGCCCCGATAGAGACCAAGGTGATCGAGGAGATCAAGAAGCCGCCGCCGCCGGTGCCCGAGATCTTGCTGCCGCCGCCGCCCAAGCTTGAAGCGCCGCCGCCGCCGTACATCCCGCCGCCGGAAGTGCAGATCGCGACCCCGCCGCCGCCCCAGCCGACGATCTCGGTGGCACCGTCGCCCGTGCCGCCCCCGCCCACCGTGATGACGCCGACACCGCCCGTCGTGGTCGCCCCGCCGGCGCCGGTACCGCCGCCACCGCGCCCGTCCACGATGGCCATCGGCGTGGCCTGCGCGACGCAGGTCCAGCCCAGCATGCCGGCCAAGGCGTTGCGCGAAGGCATCACCGGCACCGTGAGGGCGCGCGCCACGATCAAGGGCGGCAAGGTGGTGGGCGTCGAGATCCTGTCGTCGCAGCCGCGCGGCGTTTTCGACGCTGCCGTGCGCACCGCGATGATGCAGTACGGCTGCCAGTCGGGCGACGAAGAAATCAAGGCAGAGCAGATCTTCGACTTCAAGCTGGTCGAGTGATCTGCTCCCTCGCCTGCACGCCGCCGCGGCGGGAAGGCGCCATCGTTTTGATCACATGACAACCCCGTGAATTCGTATTCGCCCCATCTCTTTTTGCCAGGAGTTTCCAAGATGACCAACGTCTCCTCGATGATCCAGCGGCTGCCCGCCAGCCTCGCCGCGATCGCGCTCACCGTCGGCCTGATTGCCGCGCCGCAGGGGGCCGCCGCGCAGGCGTCGGCCCCGGCCGAGGCCACGACTTCGGCCGCCGCACCGGCGCCGGCGGCTCCGCCGGCGCCGATCGCCGATGCCACGACGACCAAGGAAACGGTCGACAACCCTTACGGCCTGGGCGCGCTGTGGGCGCAGGGCGACTTTGTGGCCCGCGGAACACTGCTGATCCTGGTCATCATGAGCATGGGCAGCTGGTACATCCTGATCACCAAACTCTACGAGAGCTTCAAGATCAGCAGCCAGGCCAAGGACGCCCGCAAGGGATTCTTCAAGGCGCTCACGCTGAATGACGCCGTGAAGACGCTGAAAGACGGCAGCGCCTTCCGCTTCATCGCCGAGAACGGGATCGCGGCCAGCGAGCACCACGCCGGCGCGCTCACCGAGAACATCGATCGCAACACCTGGGTCACGAGCAGCGTGCAGCGCAGCATCGAGGACGTGCAGTCGCGCCTTCAGGACGGCTTGGCCGTGCTCGCGACCGTGGGCTCTACGGCGCCGTTCGTCGGTCTGTTCGGCACGGTCTGGGGCATCTACCACGCGCTCACGGCCATCGGCATTGCCGGCCAGGCATCGATCGACAAGGTCGCCGGGCCGGTCGGCGAAGCGCTGATCATGACGGCCATCGGTCTGGCGGTCGCGGTGCCCGCGGTGCTCGGCTACAACTGGCTGGT